>JANXMD010000229.1 GCA_025354845.1 Verrucomicrobiota bacterium
TACCCGTCGTGGCTCTTGAAGAACACGTGAGTGGCGGCGGGCTTGGGTCGCACGAGCTCCGCGAGGGTGAAGAAGGAAACGCCCTCCCAAGCCATGTCGTACTGACTCCAGGTGGTGACACAATGGAAGTCGCTGACATCCTTGAACTGCGGCAAGGCGATGAAGTCCTTCCACGATAGCGTTGCGGGATTCTCCACCTGGCCGCCGATCTTGAGCGCCCAGCTTTCGAGAGGAATCTCCGGTTTCACCCCCAGGTCGAGCACGGGAAAGTTTTGCACCTGTCGCTGGCCCGGCGGAAGTCGGTTCTCGGAGCGTGCGGAAGGCTTGGCGTGTCCTGCCATTTTCCGGGCCCAGCGTTCTTTGGCGGCGATGTAGGCTTCCTTCATGTCGATTGCTTGTTTAGTGTGTCTTCCGGCTTGGAGAACGCAAGGGAACCGAGATTCTGCTTGCACCGACCACTACAGGTCGGTAAAAACGCCGCTCCTTTACAAGAAAAGGCACAATTTATGGCTCGTATCTGTCCCATCTCCGGAAAGCGCCCCGTCAAGGGCAATCACATCTGGCGTTCCGGTAAGGCGAAGAAGAAGGGTGGTATCGGCACTCACGTGACCGCGATCACCAAGCGTCGCTTTTTCCCCAACCTCCAGAGCGTGAAGGTCGTCCTTCCGAGCGGCGAGGTGAAGCGCATCCGCGTTGCCGCCAGCGTCATCAAGGCCGGTCTTATAACCAAAGCCGCGCCGCGCACGTGGAAGAAGGCGGCCTGATCGCCCCGTCGGCCGCGGTTCCGCTGCCGGCACTTCCCATCTGAGTTTCGACAGGATGGCTCCCGAGAGGGGGCCGTCCTTTTTTCGTACCCTGGGAAGGGACTCCAAAAGTCCAAAGTCCAAAGTCTAACGTTGAAAGTCGCGGAAACTGCGGGCGTGAACTGCACAGGTTGTCTTTCGGTTCGATTTCGTTCCATGGTTCCCAGTCCTTTCCTCAAAGCACCTGCTTCCTGCCTGTGATTTCGTCCCCTGCAGCTGATCTGCTCACGCCTCTCAAGGAGGTGTTTGGCTATGGCAGTTTCCGTCCGCTGCAGGAGGACATCATTCGAGCTTCGCTGGCTGGGCGCGATGTGTTCGCGTTGCTGCCGACTGGCGGCGGCAAGTCGCTGTGCTTCCAGCTGCCCGCACTGGTCCGTCCCGGATTGACGGTCGTCATTTCGCCGTTAATTGCCTTGATGAAGGATCAGGTGGATTCGCTGACGGCCAATGGCGTGGCGGCGACCTTTCTGAACTCGTCGCTGAGCGATGCGGAGTCCTCGGCGCGGTGGCGCGGATTGAATCTGCGTGAGTACCGCCTGCTATACCTGGCGCCGGAGCGGCTGATGCTCGGCACGTTGATCGACGACCTCCGGCGATGGGGGGTGGCGTGTGTGGCGGTGGATGAGGCGCATTGCATCAGCGAGTGGGGGCACGATTTCCGACCCGAGTACCGCCAGTTGCGGGAGCTCCGGTCGCGTCTACCCGAGGGCGTGCCCTTCATGGCGCTCACCGCGACGGCGACGCCACAGGTTCGTGCGGATATTCTGGAGCAGCTTCATCTGCAGGATCCGGGAGTGTTCGTGGCCAGCTTCAACCGGCCAAACCTTACTTATCGGGTGGCGCCGCGCAGCTCGGGGTATCGGCAAGTGCTGGAGTTCCTGCGGGGGCGTCCGGGCGAGGGTGGGATCATCTATTGCGCAAGCCGTGCGGGTACCGAATCCCTGGCTTCCAAGCTCACCACCGATGGGGTGAAGGCCTTGCCGTATCACGCGGGCCTCGAATCCAAGGAGCGGGCGCGGAATCAGGAGGCCTTCCTGCGCGACGAAGTCCGAGTGGTGTGCGCGACGATCGCCTTCGGCATGGGAATCAACAAACCGAACGTGCGGTTTGTGATCCATCATGATCTGCCCAAGAACATTGAAGGCTACTACCAGGAGACGGGGCGTGCGGGTCGCGATGATTTGCCCGGGGAATGCCTGCTCCTGTTCAGTCCCGGAGACGTAGCCAAGCAGAACCTGTTCATCGAGGAGAAGCCCGACGAGACGGATCGGGTGCGGGCGCGGGCGCAGTTGCAGCAGATGGTTCACTACGCGGAGATCGGCGAGTGCCGTCGCGCGGCGCTGCTGGATTACTTCGGCGAGGAGTTTCCGGAGTCCAACTGCGGCGCGTGCGACAACTGCCTGAGCCCACGTGCCACCTGGGACGGCACCGAGGCCGCGCAGAAACTACTGAGTTGCGTGTACCGGATCCGGCAGAAGAATGGATTCCACGTGGGATTGAATCACGTGGTGGCGGTGCTAACCGGGGCCGACACCGAGAAGATCCGCCAATGGGGTCATGAAACGCTGTCGACCTACGGCATCGGCGCCGAGCATCCGCGGAACACCTGGGGGGCGATTGCCCGCGAGTTGATGCGGCTCGGGTTCCTCCGCCAGGAGCCAGGCTCGTTTCCAACGGTGGCGGTGACGCCGGAAGGGTTTGCCGCGTTGAAGGACCGACGGACCATCACGCTCACCCGACCGATGGAGTCTCAAACCGTCCGCGTGGAACGCGTGGGCGAGATCGCCTGCGATGAACTGTTGTTCGAGAAGCTGCGCCGCGTACGGAAGCGGATTGCCGACGAGAAGGGAGTGCCGTCCTACATCATCTTTGGCGACAATTCCCTGCGCTGGATGGCGCGTCAGTATCCCACCAACTCGTCGGAACTCCGGCGGATTTCCGGTGTCGGTGAAACCAAGCTGGAGGCGTATGGAACGGCGTTCATCGAAGAGATCACGGCGCACCTGGCTGCCAACTCGAAGCGGGAATTCCGCGACGCGCCCCCAACCCAATGCGAGCGCGGTCCCGTGATGGTTCGGAAGACCAAGGGCGAACTCATGAACGACAGTGTCCGAGAGACGCTGCGGCAATTCCGCGCTGGGGGCACACTGGCGGCGATCGCGCGACAGCGGGAGTTGGCGGAGTCGACCGTTGTGGGTCATCTGGCGTCGGCGGTGGAGGCGGGCGAGGCACTGGATCTTGCGGCACTCTTCACCTCCGCCGAGCGGACCGAGATTGAGTCGGCGTTCCAGGCCACCGGCTGGGGAACGCTCGGGGGAGCCCACGCACAACTCGGAGGACGGATCGACTACGGTCGTCTCCGGTTGTTCCGGGCGATGCACCCGTCGCCGGTCCGTTCGTCGTCCGAGGCCGGCTAGTCAGTGGTCACGCGATAGAAGCGCGTCGAATCCGGATCGCTGGAGACGGGCAAGGAGTACGCTCCGCCGTCCCCGATGAAGGGCGTTCCGATTCCCTTCCAAGTGCCGAGGACGGTGTTCGTCCGGAATTCCAGCGAGTAGTGAACGCCGACGAGTGTGTCGAGATTGAGCAATAGTTCGCCGGTGGCGCCCTGGCTGATTTGCAAGCTTGGGGCGGGGCGGGGATCGTCGTTAATCAGTGTGATCGATGGGCCGGCAAGTGGTGCCCTGCCGTTCAGGGCTCCAAAGAAGTCGACGGCGAAGGACTCGACGGGTTCGTAACGGGTATCTCCCACAATAGGAATCGAGAGTGTGCGCAGGGTGGTGCCAGGAGCGAACGTGATGCGACCCGAGAGCGGAAGGTAGTCTTCGCCGGGGAGGGCTGTTCCCGGGATCGTGTTGAATTCGACTTCGACAAGAACCGTTGACGCCCGGTCGAGAAGCACTGCCACCACCGCGGGTGGCGCGTTTAGGTTTCCCTCATTTTGGGTAACACCCCGAGCCGCAATGTTGGGCAAATCGTCGTTCGCGATGGTGATGATGGCCGATTCCGGGACCGCCCGAATCGGCCCGGAATCGATGGAAACACTAAAGTGCTCCTCGGGTTCGATTTCGGTGTCGGCCTTGATCCAGCTTACTTGCGCGACCTGGGTTCCAGCCGGGAAGTTGAGGGCTGCGGTCAGGCCGATGAGGTCATCGCCCTGGGCGTCGATCAGCGTGGCGCGCAGTGGAATGGTGAGTGCCGACGGGGTCGGCCGGTTCAGACGGAATTGCAGGGGCGTTCCGTCGTCGAAGACTCGCAAATCCTGCAGCAACAATACGGGGAGTTCCGGTGTGACCCAGCGGATCGTGACTGAATCCACTGCGTGCGCTGCTTCCCCGGCGCCCGCGACCAAATCGAGAACCATCACCTGTGCGCCGGCTGTCGTGGCGGTGAACTGCGCCGTGAGATTGGTCGTCCCGAGAACCGTGCCGAATCCGATGGACCACCTTGGACCCGTGGCGGGTGGAGTATCGGACTGGATGCCAGGGCTCAGGTTGGCCACGAGACGAAGGGGCTCAGAACTAAAGGCTCCAGGTTGGGTTACCGAAATCGACACCGAGCCTTTCTGGCCAATCTCGAGTATCGGCTGGGCCAGAGAAGCGGTGAGCGTCGGGGTTTCGTGTGCCGGGGCCGGAGGTGTCACCAGCCCGCCTTGATATCCGGTGAACAGGACACCGTTGGTCCCACCGGAAGCGTGGAGTCCGCTCGGTAAGGCCAGGGGCCGCGACCAAAATAGCGAGCGGGTCTCAACGTTAAAGGCCGTCAGCACGTAGTTTCCGTCGGGGCTGTTCCCGATGCCGTAGGCGATGCCATCGACGATCTGGCCGTTGGCACCAAAACTTGGGACCTTCTGTAGCGTCTTGAGATCGAGCGCGGAGCCGCCACCGCCAAGAAGCAATCCGTTGGAGACCTTGGGATCGTAAATCACGAGCCCGGCGTACTCGTCCAGGATTCTGCCTGCCCGCAGACCAAGGGCGTCGACGAGGAACTCGCGGAGTGTCCCTCCGTCCTGCACGTAGATGGCACCATCGTCACTTGCGGCCAGTTGTAGCGTAGGGCTCTGCCTGGCAAGACTGATCTCCCCGTTGGGTGCAACCGGGGTGCCGTTGACCCAGGCAGCAGGGCGAAACCTGAAGTTGGCATCGAATCCGATGGCCACCAGGGAATCCGAATGACCTGGCACCGTGGCGATGAGGCCGTTTGCGCCAAACTCCACAGGGGAGTCCAGAATTGTATCGACGCTCTGGCGCATCAGCGAAAAGCGTTCAACTTTCTTCGATCCCGAAATCATCCAGACGAAGTTTCCATCGTCGGTCAGACGATCGAATTGGGAGGAATGCGAATACGCGATGATCGCGGTGAGTTGCAGGGTGTCGGCGGAGAAGAAGTAGAAACCCTTATCGGTCCCCAGCACCCACTCGTGACGCGCGGGGGACCAGCCGGACCAGGATGCCAGGAAGAAGAAGTTCGGGTAGTCGTGAGGTGCCTCACCCAAGCCGACTTGCACGATGGAGCCGACGGAATTATTGGAGAAATCCGTCTCGTCGGAGAAGCTGAACGCGGTCGCCATCAGTGGATAGGCTCCTGGATTGTCCGCGTGACACGTGACCTGAGCGGTCAGCGATTCCCCGGGATTGATCAACGTGTCGTGGAAATTCAGGTAACTCCCCGAGCGTCCCCCGTCGACCAGGCTCCCGCGATCGGTGGTGCGCAGGATGGGAACGTTCGGCGCGTCGAAAACGATTTCCGGGTCGACGATCGGCTCGGCTCCAAGGTTTACGAGTCGACAGGTCAGTTTGAAGTCGGCACCGGCAACCGGGTTCGGCGGGGTGGTCAACTCCAGCGAAAGGTTGCTTCGATATCTCACCACAGGAACGGAGGAGTTCACACTGTGTCCGGGTGCTGAAGCGTCGGCTCCTCCGCCGATCAATACAGCGGACAAGGTGCCGTAAAATGGCGTCGACGCATACACGTTGGGAGTCAGCAGTACCCGGACTATGGAAACGGTCCCGGGGGCAATGGGCCCGACGTTGACGTACCAGGTCCCTCCCAGATTCTGACCAGGGGGAATGCTCTCCAGACGTTGGGCCGTGTAGCTGGAAATGGCGAGCTGAGCTCCGGCCGCGGTCGACGTACCCCGGTTGGTGACGCCGACTTGAAACTCTCCCGGGCTGCCAAAATGCATGATGTCGGGTGGAATGATGAAGGCCGACAGATCCGCTCCGGGGTTGGCGACCACGACTGACTGAAACACGAGCCCGAGCTGCGTCGAGGTGCGCAGGGCGAATCCCCGTTTTCCCCAGCGAACCACGTTGCGAAGAACGCTGTTATACCCGAGCGGAGACACGACTTCCTGCTCCAGAACGCGTCCCGACGTGGAATCCAGGCGTAGCAGGAAGGGGGGCTGAATTGTAAACGCCTGATCGGCGCTGAGCATCCACGGCGATCCCACCGAAGTGAACGGATACTGCCGGTTGACGGGATCCAGCCGAAATCCGGGGAAATAAAGGGTGTTGGCGTTGACGGTAAACCACGGGGCTTCCAGAGGGTTCGGGTATTTGAAACGACGGTAGGCGTCGAGCTGAGTGCCAGTGGTGGTGACGGCAAAGACGTCGGTGGTGGTGGCGAGCCAGTTGGTTCGGCCGGTGTTGCCCAATTGCGCCGCCGTAATTCCAGCCGGCAACGCGACGCTGCTCAACTGATTGGTGCCTTCCCAGAGACTGAGCGTGGTTGAGGTGGTAGCGAGCCAACGTCCGGGCACCTCCGGCAGCGCGTACACGTCGAGAATCGGC
>JANXMD010000248.1 GCA_025354845.1 Verrucomicrobiota bacterium
GGATTACCCCAGCCCAGCCCGCCGTAGGCCTCGATGACGTCCAGTTCGTCGGTGGTCTTGGGATGGGCGGGGTCGAGGCTGCCCTTGCTGACCAGCCAGAAGGCCGGCCATGCGCCCGGTGCGGAATGCGCGAGGAATCGGCACTCGAAATACGCCGGCGCAGCGGCATAGAACCCGCCACGCGCCTCGTTGGCCGACGAGATCAATCCCGTGCTGGCCTTGCCGTCGGCGCGCTTCGCGGCGCGGATGCGCAGGTAGGTGTCCATCTGGCGAAAGGGATTCGTGGCCTCCTCATAGTTGCCGAAACCCCAGCCGCTGAAGTCGCCGCCGCCGGTCTTGTGCGACTGATACCGCGCGCCCCGGCCGTCGTGGCTAATCGAAAGCGACCGGTCAAAGTCGTCCGCGAACGCGAGTTTCAGGCCCTTCGCGGCAGGTGGATCGCTGTGGGGAATACCCTCGTGCCACTTCACACCGCCCTGATTGTAGAGCTGGAGCTGACAAATATCCTGCTTCTGCGCGTCGTTCCGCGCGTGGATTCGCAGGGTCAACGGCCCGTGCGGAAACTGATCCGCCGGGAAGGTGAAGGAGCCTTCGGACCGTTCGTCCAGCGCGATTGCCGGCGCGATCACGACGTCGTGGCCCCACGGATTGGGGTCCTGTTTGGTCGGCTGCTGCCAGCACGAGGCGCGGACATGAAGCATCTCCGGCGCACGGAAGGTCACGGTGACATCGCCGCGAACCTCGGCCCGGTAATCCGGCGCGCTGACGACGATGACGTGGTCCATTCCTTGGCGTAGCCCACGGGGTTACGCTCCGCCTCGTCGAACCGGGCCTGGAGCGACGCGGACGGCGTCCGCGCCCCGACGACGAGGCTCGTGAGCAGCCAGGCGCCGACGGCCACGGTCAAGGTTAGGGGGAGTAGGGCAGGGCGGCCCGGCCAGTGCGAAAAGGAGATGACGAGGTTCACGCGTTTCCGGTCGCGCTGGCACACCGGGGGGCTCGACGCGACGCAAACCATTCCGTTGCGATTGAATAGAGCGGCCTCGGAATCGTGCGAACCCAATGTGCCGTTGGAGGGGGGAGCGGCCGGGGTCAGATCGATACAGGTAACATTCTAGCGGTTTTTGAAATCAATCGGCGGTTAAAAGGAAGTGCATTGGGGGTCCTTGCTTTTGACGCAAAGGAGTTGTGGATTCTTGCCGTTGGAACACGCCATCAGCGCTTTTCTGCGGGGCGTTGAAAACCAAACTCTATCAGGACTACGCGAGTCGCACGCACACCGACTTGGTCTCGGTGTAAAGCTGGAGAGCCTCCTTGCCCATCTCGCGACCCCAGCCCGACTGCTTGTAGCCGCCGAAGGGCAGCGCGGCGTCGAAGATGTTGTAGCAGTTCACCCACACCGTGCCGGCGCGCAGCTCGGCAGCGATCCGGTGCGCTTTGGAAACGTCCCGCGTCCACACAGCGGCGGCGAGGCCGTAGATGTTGTTGTTCGCGGCGGCGACGACTTCGTTGGCATCTGTGAACGGGACCGCGCACACCACCGGCCCGAAAATCTCCTCCTCCAGCACCTTCATGCCGGGCTTGGTGTTCACCAGCACGGTCGGCTTTACGAAGTAGCCGCGCTCGCCTTGCCGTCCGCCGCCCGCGAGGGACTTCGCGCCCTCGGCCTGGCCGGACTGGAGGAAGCCCATCACGCGGTTGAGCTGCTCCTCGGAAACGAGCGGACCCATCTCGGTGTCGGGCAGGTGGCCGGGGCCGACCTTGATCTTGGACGCCGCCGCCGCGACGCCCTCGACGACCTTGTTGAAATGCTTCTTGTGAACGTAAAGCCGCGAACCGGCGCAGCAGCACTGGCCGTGGTTGAAGAAGATGGCGCTCGCGGCGCCGGGAATCGCCGTTTCGAGATCGGCGTCCTCCAGAATGATGTTCGGGGACTTGCCGCCGAGTTCGAGCGAGACCTTTTTAAGGTCATTCGCGGCGGCCTTGACGATGAGCTTGCCCACCTCGGTCGAGCCGGTGAAGGCCACCTTATCAACGCCCGGATGGCTCGCGAGCGCGGCGCCGGCGGTTTCGCCGAGACCGGTGACGATGTTAATGACGCCTGGAGGGAAACCGGCCTCCACGATTAGTTCGCCGAGCCGCAGCGCGGACAGTGGCGTCTGCTCGGCGGGCTTCAGCACCACGGTGCAGCCGGCCGCGAGCGCGGGCCCGAGCTTCCACGCGGCCATCAGCAG
>JANXMD010000267.1 GCA_025354845.1 Verrucomicrobiota bacterium
TGACCTTGCCGTTGCCGCGCACCGGACCGTCGAGGCGCTGCAGGTTGCAGTTGATGACCCAGACGAGGTTGTCGAGGCCCTCACGACCTGCCATGCCGATGGCGCCATGAGTTTCGGGCTCGTCGGACTCGCCGTCGCCGATAAAAGCCCACACGAAGGGATCCCCCTTGGCGAGGCCGCGCGCCTGCAGGTAGCGGCTGAAGCGCGCCTGATAAATCGAGTGAATGGGGCCGAGGCCCATCGACACGGTCGGAAACAGCCAGAACTCCGGCATCAGGTACGGATGCGGGTAGCTGCTGAGGCCGGGGTGGGCCTGCAGTTCCTGGCGGAAGTTCGTGAGATGCTCGTCGGTGAGTCGGCCTTCCAAGTAGGCACGGGCGTAATTACCCGGCGAAGCGTGGCCCTGGAAGTAGATCATGTCGGCCGTCGAGCCGTCTTCGTCGCCACGGAAGAAGTGGTTGAAGCCCACTTCGTACAACGTGGCCAGCGACGCAAAGGTGGCGATGTGACCGCCGACATTGGTGGTCTTGTTCGCCTTCGCCACCATGGCCATGGCGTTCCAGCGGACATGCGCCCGGATCAGACGCTCCATCTCCAGATCGCCCGGATAGTCCGGCTGCTCATCCACCGGAATGGTGTTGAAATACGGTGTGCTGGTTACGGTGGGAATCGGGTGACCGGCGCGGCGCAAATCCTCGACGAATTCACTGATGATCAGCTTTTGTTGTTCGGGCGACTTGCCGGCGAGCGCCAAGGAAGCGAGGTCGGCGAGCGATTGGCTATGGCGGGTCAGATCGGCGCCGGGACGCGCCAGAGCGCGGTTTGTGTGGGGGATTCCGTTGCCGGAAACGGCGGAAGACGGGGCGGTGGCTGAATCAGTCAACACAGGCGGCGAAGGTACTTGAATTGGCCGCCCTGCCAAGCCCGCTCGCGGTCGAAAATGGACAGGTATTGGATTCACGAATCGTATTCAGAAGACGGAATCGCCTTGCACTGGAGGCGATTCTTTTAGAGGCAACGGCGGTGACTTGCCTGAATCTTGATCCCAGCCTTCCGCCCGAGGCGATTCTCGCCGTCGAGGAATTGCTGCTCAACCGCGTGGAAGGGGGGGGGGTCGAAATGCTCTGCTTCTGGGAGTCGGCGCTGCCTTTTGTGGTCCTAGGATACGGGCAAACCGCGAGCCGGGAGGCCGATCTCGACGCTTGCAAGGCGGTCGGGGTTCCGGTCTTGCGCCGAGAGTCCGGTGGCGGCGCCGTGCTTCAGGGACCCGGCAGCCTGAATTACTCGTTGTTTCTCCGCCAGGACTCGGATCCGGCCCTAGCCTGCGTTTCCAGTAGCAATCAGTGGATCATGGAGCGCAACCGCCGCGCGCTCCAGTCCCTGCTCCCAACCGCCCTGGTCGCGTCGGTTCGCGGTCACACGGACCTGGCGCTGACCGGGATCGACGGTGTGGTGCGAAAGGTATCGGGAAACGCTCAGCGACGACGTCGAATCGCCCTGCTTTTTCACGGAACCCTGCTGTATTCCCTCGCCAAACTTCGGCAGACGGCCTCGATGGAATTACTGCATTCTCCTTCCCTGGTGCCCGAGTATCGAGGGCATCGTGGGCACCTCGATTTTTTGACGTCGATTCCCGCGGACGCCGAAGCGTTGCGGGTAGCCTGGACCCGGGAATGGGCCGCTAACACACCAGGATTCGGGCCAGAACCGAAGGCGATCCAAGACCTCGTGACGTCTCGTTATATTCTGGATACGTGGAACTTGCGTCGGTAACGACCCTCACCTTAGAGGCGGGCTGGTTGACACTCGTTGATCGCGCCCCCTACCTTCCGAAGCAGATTTACTGAATCCGGCTCAGCAGCCAAAAAGGGAAAGGATCGCCATGGCCGAAGGATACTGTGTCAAATGCAAGGCGAAGAAGCCGATCGTCGACGGGGTCGAAGAGACCATGAAAAACGGTCGAAAAGCGGTGAAGGGAAAATGCCCAACGTGCGGTGCGGTGATGTTCAAAATCCTGGGTGGGAAGGCCGCGCCCACCGCTGCAGCGGATGCCGCGCCGGCAGGTCCGCCAGCGTGATGGGATCCGCTTTTGCGACCCGACAAACTCTGCGAATTGCAACCACCCGCGACCCCGCGGGTGGTTTTTTGTTTACTGGTCAATAGGGACGCGGGTAGTTCCTAGGTGTCGGTGGCGAATCCCAAACACGCCGCCTCACCCCAGTCGAACTGTGTCGATTCATGACTACTCATCCTCTCTCCTCGGCGGAACTCAACCACCTCACCACCGGATTGACCCGGCTCGCGCGAAATATCTGGTGGAGCTGGGATCAGGACGCGCAAGAGGTGTTTCAGGAATTGTCCCCCCGCGGCTGGCAGAATCTGTACCACAACGCGGTGGCCATCCTTCACGAGGTATCCGACTACGAACTGCGAATCCGTCTCCAGGAACCTGGTCTTGCCGACCGGGTGCGGAAGGTGTTGGAGAATTTCGATGCCTACCTGACCGACAAGGAAACCTGGGGCGCGAAGAATGCGCCGCAACTCAGATCCAATCCGGTGGCCTACTTCTCGGCGGAGTTCGCGTTTCACGAGACCTTGCCCATCGCGGCCGGCGGCCTTGGCGCCCTGGCCGGTGATCACGCCAAGTCGGCGTCGGATCTCGGCATCGGATTTGTCGGCGTCAGCCTTTTTTACCGCGAGGGCTATTTCCAGCAGTCGGTCAGCCACGACAACTGGCAACAGGAATCCTACACTCTGCTGAATCCGCGCAACCTGCCGCTCGAGCCCGTGCTCGACTCCCGGGGCGAGCCGCTGGTGTGCAGTGTTCGGCTCGCCGGAAGCATGGTGCGATTCCACGCCTGGCGCGTGAACGTCGGCCGCGTTCCGGTGTACCTGCTCGACGCCAATCGCCCGGAGAACGAGCCGCATCATCGCGATCTCACCAACCGCGTGTACGGAGGCGACTCCACCACACGCATCCTTCAGGAAATCCTACTGGGCGTCGGCGGCGTGCGTCTGTTGCGTGCGCTCGGGGTGCAGCCCTCGACCTTCCACATGAACGAGGGCCACGCGGCCTTCCTTACCCTGGAGCTCGTCCGCGAAAAACTGGTCGCCGGGATGTCGTTCGAAGGGGCGCAAACTCTCACGCGTTCCGAATGCCTCTTCACCACCCACACCCCGGTGGAGGCCGGTCACGACCGCTTCAGCAGCGATCTCATGGGCTATGCGGGGCAAAAGTTCCTCACGGCGCTCAAGGTGAGTCACGAGCAACTCATGAACCTCGGCC
>JANXMD010000271.1 GCA_025354845.1 Verrucomicrobiota bacterium
CGGAATGAGATTGCAGAGCTGGCGGAGGACGGGGACTTTCGACGCGGTTGAGTTGATGTTCTTTGTTTTCACACCCTGCCGTGTGGCAGGTTTACAACCATCAACTCAACCATTTTCCCGATTTCCTGTGGGATGGCTGTGGAATAGAATCCATTGGATCCGGAGCATTTGAAGATTGTAGCCGGCTCGCAAATATCACGCTGCCGACCAGCGTTCAGGGAGTCGGTGACGATGCATTTAGTGGATGCAGGAGCCTTGTCTCCGTTTCAATTCGCGGAGAGTTGGGATCCATTGCGAGGAACACCTTCGCCAATTGCGCAGCACTGACACGTCTTGAACTGCCGAACACAATCACCGAAATCGACTATGGCGCCTTCGACGGCTGTACGAGCTTGGCAGAACTCTCTCTGCCCAGTTCGCTCACTCAAATTGGTGGTGACGCCTTTCAGAACTGCAAAGCACTCTCGGTGGTGAGCATTCCGAGTAGTGTGACAGACATAGACAGTAGAGCTTTTGAAGGCTGCACACAACTCTCGGCGATCCTGCTGAACGGCAAGCCACCTAAACTAGATCGGGACTTCTCAGGGCTACCTTCGTTCGCCAATGTGTATGTTCGGCCCGGAACCTCCACCGCTATACCAAATCGCTACGGCGGTGTACCGACCGTGGTCAGGCCGGAAATAACTCCGTCAAGTCTGACAAAGCCAGCAGATGGAGCCTCCTGCTCGTTTACAATACTCGGAGAAAGCCAGCAGACCGTAGTCATTGAAGCCTCGTCAGACCTTCGTGACTGGCAGCCACTAGCCACCAACACGTTTTCGGGTAGCTCCATGCGATTCGCGGATCCTCAATTTCCGATTATTCCCGCCCGCTTGTACCGGATTCGTATCCCATGATGCAGTAGTCCTTCGGTGAAGATCTGCGGGAGAACCCCGCTGACTATGAGGACGGGACTCCAAACGGGCCGACTGGAATCACGGACCCTTCCATCGAACAGTTGCCGTCTGTCACGGCAAGGCGCTTCGCGGCTCACTCGTTTTTATGATAGCGGCGATCGCTGCCTACGGTGCACGGGAGCCCCGGAAGGGCGCCATCGTCGTCGCTTTCCACGCGCAACCCGGTCGAACCCCAGCGGGGCGGCATCGTCCGATTTGAATTTCACCCGACGATGTCGCCCCAGACGGGGCTTCGGTTTCCGTTTGTATTCTTCTACAACGATGACGCACCGACGGCGCTGGGATGGATCCCACCCCCCGGTCTTCTCATTTTCTCCGCGTCTCCGCGCCTCTGCGGTTAAATCGAGTCAGGCGAAGCGGTCGGGATTCAGGAGGTCGAGCGGAATTGAAGGGGGCTTGCCAGCGAGGAGTTGGGTCACCAACTGACCGGTGACCGGGCCCAGGCTCAGTCCCATCATGGCGTGGCCGGTGGCCACCACGAGATTGCGGTACCGCGCGGGCCGGCCGAGGTAGGGCATGCCATCGGGGGAACAGGGACGCAACCCACGCCACGGACGAACGCTCTCGAAATCCGAGATCTGGAACTCGGGGAAATACTTCGGAACCGACTTCACGATGCCGCGAACCCGCACCGGATTGATGTCCTCGTTCAAGCCCGCGATTTCCATGGTGCCACCGAAGCGCAGGGTCTCACCCATGGGCGTGATTGCCATGCGCGCCTCGGTGAAGATGGAGCACAGCCGCGGCAACTGACGCGGCTTGGGCAGCGTGAGGGAGTAGCCCTTGCCGGCCTGCATGGGCAGGTGGAGTTCGAGGCCGTTGCCGATGCCCGTGGACCACGATCCGCCGGCGAGCACGAATTCCTGGGCGGTGATCTCGCCCGCGGCACCTTGGGTGCGCACGGCGCGAACCCGTCCGGCCTCGGCGGTCCAGCCCGTGACCTCGGTGTTCCAGAGCCAGCGAACCCCGGAAGCCTGCAATCGGCGCTGGAGCGCGGCCATCAGGCGATCGGGGGACAAATGGCAATCCCGCGGGTAATACACCGACCCGAGGATGTCCATGGTAACATCTGGATCCAGGGCCGCGGTCTGACGTGCATCCAGAATGTCGGCCGGGATGCCCAAGGCGCGCGCCCGCGTGGCCCCGCGGGCCTCGTCATCCAGCGCGTGCTGCGTCTTGCACAACATCAGCAGACCCCTGCGAACCAGTCCGAAATCGAGGTCGGGAAGCGCGGCGAGTTCCTCGTAGGCGCGGCGGCTGGTCAGGCTGAGGTCGCGGAGCACGGGCGCGGCGCGTTCCACATGACCCGGGGTCGCCGCGCGCCAGAAGTGGTACGCCCAGGCGATGAGATCCGCATCCAGCCGCGGCTTGATGTAGAACGGGGATTCCGGATTCCACATCCACTTCAATCCCAGGGCCACCATACCAGGGGCGGCCAAAGGCACGAAGTGGCTGGGCACGATCATGCCCGCGTTGCCGTAGGAACAGCCGTCGCGCTGCTCCGGATTGCGGTCAATGACCGTAACCCGGTGGCCCGCCTGCGACGCGTAAAACGCCGAGCAAAGACCGATGATTCCCCCGCCGACGATGACGACTTCCGCCATGGACGCGTGGACAGCGGACTACTTGCCGCAGCAGTTCTTGTACTTCTTCCCGCTGCCACAGGGGCAGTCGTCGTTGCGTCCGACGCGCGGCGTGTTCTGCACCGGGCGGGCCTTGGCCAGCGCCTGATTGGCCTCGGACACCATCCCGGAAGCATCGCCCTCGGCCTGCGCACCGGCGCTGGCAAAGGCATCGGCCGACTGGTGCGTGGTGACCTGAGGGAGGTTGTGCAGGAACTGCTCGAAGGCCATCAGGCTGGAGGCGCTCCGGAAGATGTTGTGACAGACCTCGGTCTTGATGTTGACCATCAATTCGTCGAAGAGCTTGAACGCTTCTGACTTGTACTCGATGAGCGGATCGCGCTGACCGTAGGCGCGCAGGCCGATCGAGCTGCGCAGCGAATCCATGCCGTACAGATGCTCCTGCCACAGCCGGTCGATGGCGCTCAGAATGGTGTAGCGTTCGATACTGGCCAGCGCCTCCGGACGCTCAAAGCTGACCTTCAGCTCATACGCGTCGCGGATGGCTTTGCTGACGAAGTTCAGGGTTCCGAACTGCGCCTCGCTCAACCCGTCGAACAAGGAGCCGGGAACCGGGAGATCGGTGCCTGAACGTGCGGCCTTGGTGATCTCCTCCTCGGGCATTCCGATCGGGAAGTTCAGGTTCACCCAGTCGGCGAGGCCGCGGATGTTCCACTCCGCCGGATCGTTGTCAGCGCTGGTGAATTCCTGAACCTTCAGGAGCACCACTTCCTCCATGACGTCCATCAAGCGGTCACGGACGTCTTCGGAGCGGATGATCTCGTTGCGGAAGCCGTAGAT
Source organism: Verrucomicrobiota bacterium (assembly GCA_025354845.1). Lineage (GTDB taxonomy): Bacteria > Verrucomicrobiota > Verrucomicrobiia > Limisphaerales > UBA9464 > CAIVQB01. The sequence continues at coordinate 3,380 of JANXMD010000271.1, forward strand.
GACCTCGCGCTGCTTGTTCATCACGTCGTCGTACTCGAGCGTGCGTTTGCGGATCTGGAAGTTGTGCTGCTCGACGCGCTTCTGGGCAGTCTCGATGGAACGATTGAGCAACGGATGCTCCAGCTCCTGGCCCTCCTCGAGGCCCATGCGTTCCATGACCTTGGTGATGCGGTCAGAACCGAACAGACGCATGAGGTCATCCTCAAGCGACACGAAGAAGTGGGACGACCCCGGCTCGCCCTGACGCGAACAGCGACCGCGCAACTGGCGGTCGATGCGGCGGGACTCGTGGCGTTCGGTGCCGAGCACGTGGAGGCCGCCGA
>JANXMD010000275.1 GCA_025354845.1 Verrucomicrobiota bacterium
CCTTCCCAATTTTCAGTCAGGCTCTAAGGCATCGGAGGCGGTGGGAGAGGGCGATCAGGCTGAATCAACAGGAGGTCTTCGAACAACGCGTTTGGATCTGCGACGCCAAACGCGAGGATCTGAACCATCAATTGATTGGTCGCTTGCTCGCGCTGGGCCACCCATCGTGCTCGCTCGGACTGCTGGATAGACGCGATCGACTTCAGCACAAGGTCCTTTTCTTCGCCTTGATGAAGGTCCTCGCTTCGGACCCGTTCTCGCTGGCCTGCCGCAACATTATCGGCGTGGAGTATGCGCTGCTCGCTCGCTGCAGCACGCAACAACTCCAACAATACCGGGCGAAGCGCACATTTCGCAGACTCAACCGGAAGGCCGAATCGCAGTAGCGAGTTAAAGGCCATTCGAATCTCGGGCGTTGGCTCCGCAAGGAGAGCTTCCCCATCCAGGATCGCCCTCGTTTCAATCGACGATCTGGACACTGGCATCGATCCAGCTGCCGCGAATCGGCTCCGAATTTCACTCTTTCCAATCAGGTTGATTCGATTGGTTTCATCGGACATCGGCAATTTATCCGCTCTGCCTCTCGCAGGAACGTAGGGAAGTATGCCATTCACGCTCAAACGCAACCAAACGGCGACCATCCCAATTAGGAGAATCGCGGAGACTCCAAGGGCTCTCCCGACGGTACGACGCTTGGGTGTCCTGTTCATTTTGCCGGCTTATTATACCCGATGGAAACGGTTGGAAGATAGTCGGAGAGCAGGTTGCTTCCGTTGAAGGTGACGAAGGTATCCTGAAGAGGAGCGGTAGAGAGCTCGTAAGACCAGGGCTTGAGATTTCCACCCAGATCGCAGGTGCGGTATTCGGTCGCCGTGGCCTCAAGTCGAAGCGCCACTCGCTTGGGAAAGCGGAGCTTGACTCCCGCGAATTTGGCGACCTCGACCCGCACTCTCATCCGTGTTGGGACGACCTCAAGTTCACTCTTTGCAATCACACGCCACCGAGAATCGAACGCTTGGCAAAACCAACGCACCCTTCCGACTCCGTGTTTGAACGTCTCGGTTGAAACCGGTAGCTTCGCAACGCTCGAATCTGGGCGCAGGGTCTCAACGTGGGTTTCCCAAACCGGCTTCCCGTCAACCGTATCCCTGTAGTGGTTCCGAATCGTCGTGACGATAGTCTGATTGGGGACGATCCCGCGGGTCTCCCGATGGATCTCGGTGTAGTCCTCAACACTAATATTGGCGGAGAGAACTGAGTAATCCAGAGCGGTATTAATCCCGATTTTTGCGGCTTCTGTAGCGGGTCCGATAATGAGTTCTGCCTTGGCAAGAACCGGATTGGCAAACGCATCCGAAGGTGCCTCAGCCCTCACAGCACCGCCGAGAAGCCAGACCAGACACAGGAAGGCAATGGGGATTCGAGAGCGAGTATTTGAGATCCCACTGAACAAGTCGAACGACCAACGCACGCAATACATAAACAACTCCTTGTTTCATCGTTCCGAGTGGGCGGCGTTCATACCAGACTCCGCTGCCCATGTTCTGAACACTCTTGGATTAACCCTCCTCGGCTTGATGCGGATCTCATCCAGCCGCAGGGCCTGGGGGGCGTCAACTGTGCCTTCCATGCACTGGTGATCTTCTCATCGTCCGCAGCCAAGGGTGGCATCAACGAGGAACTCGATCACCACGATGCCCAAGAGCCCGGGCGGGGCGGCATTTTCCGTCATGGCGTGCACCTGACGATGTCGCTCCCAACGGAGCTCGGGCGTTCCGTTGGTATCCTTGCTACAACGATGCCGCGCCGACGGCGCTAGGAGGCGATGCAGGTGGAGACGAAGGAGAGGGCCTGAGTCCTCTTTATTGACACAAATAGGCGTGCAGTTTCTGGCCTGTGGAATGCGCCTTCAGCGCCTTGGAGTTGAGTGAGGGCAGATTCCTGGGACTCGCGCCCCCTGTTGGAGTTGTGATGGGCCGTTGCCTCTGAACGGCGAGGTCAATGAGCCCCAGCGGAGCGGCATCATCCGTCGTGGAGTGCACCTGACGATGTCGCTCCCAACGGAGCTCGAGCGTTCCGTTGGTATCCTTGCCACAACGATGCCGCGCCGACGGCACTGGGATGAATTCCCTACCACCCAACACTCCACCCAGCTCGGAGGGAGCCTCGCCCGACCAAGCAGCCACTAAATCGCACCAGCGAAGAGCGACGCCGGATCCTGCTGAATCGAAAGCGTGCGACCACCCGTCCACGCCGGCGTCACCGCGCCGTCGCGCCACTGACTGGCGCGGTAGAGCGTCGCGAATCCGAAGTCAGGCGCCGCTCCGCCCTGGCCGCCCACCAACTCACTGCCTCGACGAACATTGTCGAGCATCCACGCGGGTAGCAGCAGGTGGAACGGATTGCGGCGTACCTCGCCGGCGTGAAAGGAAACCCCGGTGACCTGATCCGCCACGTTGGCTTCGGGGACTTCGACCATGAGATTCGGCCGCGTCATCTGACCCCAGTATTCCGTTTCAATCAGCTGGGTCTGAAAACTCCGCGGCAGTTGCGCGAGGGCATCCAGAACCAGGTGATGGGTGCCAATATGGGTCCCGTTCCAATCGGCGACATGCGGGACGAAGACCACCGCGGGCCGGTGAGCTTCGAGAATCGTGGCGATGGAACTCACCGACTGCTTCCAGAATGCAGGATCCTCTTCACGGCACTTTGGGGTGACTCGTTCGAGTCCATTGGGTGCCGTTTGCACCAGACCGAATCCCATGAAGGCGCACGCGGCCTGCAATTCGGTGAGTCGCTCCGCCTGACGGGCGCGGTTGCTGCCCAGGGTCACGGCCACATTGACCACGTTCCAAGCGTTCTCCCGACGCAGACGCAAGGCGAGACCTCCGATCAGGCATTCGTCATCAGGATGCGGGGAAAAGATGAGGGCCGCGGGAGCGCCCGCCAACACGGGCGGATTCGGCGCCGCCGGAAAACCACCGAGTGGAAAGGAACGTCCTTCGCGGAAGAGTCGTGCGTGGTCGGCGACGAGGCTGGCGTACGGATTCATGGCGGAGCGGAGGTTAGCGGGACGGGCCGGTGAAGGGAAAGCGGGACGTTTTGCTACCGGCGCGGAAGATGAGTGAAACCGCTGATGGACGCAGATGAACGCAGATCAATGGGCGCGGAAGAAGAGTTTCGAGAGGCACCAAAGGGGTGAGTTTCTTAAACCGGAATCGATCGAAGCATGCCTCTCCGTATCTGCGTTCATCTGCGTCCATCAGCGGTTTAAACTTCCGTCTCTGGGTTGATGGAAAGCGCTTCCGGATTGTCCACTTGCGTCCGACTACTGCCCAGCGCCTCATCAGGAACGTGAGCGAACACGTTGACGACGCCGCGATTTATCAGATCGAGCGGCCTCATGCGAACCTCTGGAAGTACTACGCCCTGTGCTGCCTGATGGTTTTCCCCGCCGCTCCCATCCTGCTCCCGATCCACTGGTTCCGGTATCACTCGATGCGGTACCATTTCACCGCAGAAGGCGTTTCGATGAGTTGGGGCGTGCTATTCCGCCGTCAGATACTGCTCAACTACGCGCGCATCCAGGACATCCACCTTCAGTCCAACCTGCTTGAGCGATGGCTGGGATTGGGCCGATTGCTGATTCAGACCGCGAGCGGCAGTTCGAGCGCGGAAATGACCATCGAGGGACTTCAAGAGTTCGAGGTGGTTCGGGATTTCCTCTACTCGCGAATGCGCGGCGTGAAGGATCATCCCCACGCCTCCGCGCCGGTGACTCCTTCCGGTCCGGCAACAGCAGAAATCTCTGCGCCTCCCGCTGAGACGGAACTTGCTGGGATCCTGCGCGAGATCGCGTCCGAGATGCGCTCATTGCGTGAAGCCGTCGAGCTTCGGAATGACGCCACCCCTGGAGGCCCGGGCCATGTTTGAACGGTTGAGCCGAAAACTTCTGGTTCTGCTCAAAGTCCCGCACGATCCCGAGCCACCGGCAGGCGGGCCCGGGACACTTCAGGTCTTTCGCGCCGGTCGCGCCTACTACCGGTTGAACCTCGTGGTGTGGGCCGTGAAGCAGGGGGTCGCTCTGGCTGCGTTTGTTTTCTGGTTTTGGGCGCTGTTGTACTGGGAATCGACCGTTCGCGAGGCGGCGACGGCTTCGGTGTCCCCGGCCTCGGCTGCGCCGGTCGCCACGGTCGCGGCCGCCACCCCACCGTCCCCCAGTGAATCCGAGCCCGCGAAGAACTCCACGACCAAGAAGCGGAAAAGCAGTCGGAAGGGCCCCACCATCCAACAACTACTGGTCCGCCTCTACCAGAAGACCCCGTCGCTTGTCTTTCCGTTGCTCTGGATCGCCAAGGGCATCTCGCTGGCGGTCTACCTGGTCCAGTTGCCCATTACCTATCTGATTCTGCGGCTGGACTACGAACAGCGCTGGTATTTGGTGACCGATCGCAGCCTGCGGCTTCGTTCCGGAGTGTGGTCGGTCCGCGAACTCACCATGAGCTTTGCCAATTTGCAGCAGATCACCGTCAGCCAAGGTCCGCTGCAACGGTTCCTGGGACTCGCCGACGTGTGTGTCCAATCAGCTGGGGGCGGCGGCGCGATGGCGGGCCATGGGGGCGCCCAGCATGCGTCGCTTCACTCCGGAATCTTTCACGCCGTAGAGAACGCCCACGAAATTCGCGACCTGATCGTGGAACGCCTGCGACGATTCCGGGAGGCTGGTTTGGGCGATCCGGAAGAAACCCGGCACGCCGCCGCCATGTCCTCGGTCGGAACTCCGGGCGTGGCAGTCGTCGGTGCTGAGACGTTGGCGGCGGCGCGTGAACTGCTCGACGAAGTTCGCCGTTTCCGCCGGACGCCCTCCCGGACTCGGATCAGTTGATCACCGGCAAGCTTGCCGCGGCGACCGCCTGACCGTGGCGCTTGTCCTTCTCGTCCGGGATGTGAAAGGCGGTTCGCGACGAGATCGCCGGAAATTCTCGATCCAACACCTCACGGGCGCCGGCGAGCATGAGGTCTCCACCGGGACCGCTGGTGACGCGACCCAAGATCAGCACGTTGCGGAAGTCGTAGAAGTCGGCGTAGTGCGCGAGACCGTAGCCCAGGTAAGTGCCCAATGTCCGATAGATGCGCGCGGCACGCTCGTCGCCAGCCGCCATCGCCGCCTGCACTGCCTTGAGTTGTTCGGGTAGCGGGAGGCTGCCGCTAATGGACAATTCCGAAGCGGGAATGAGCCGACCCACAGCTTGCTGCGAGAAGAACTGCACGCCACAGCCACCGTCACCGCTCCATTCATCCGGCGGGGCATCGTGCCGGTAGTCCACGGGATTGAACGCGAGCTCGTTCAGCCAGGTCGTGATGTTCCCTTCCGCGGTGACGAAGCCGGCCGCGGTACTGGTCCCGAGGGCGATCCCGAGGACGGAATTGCACCCCAGGGACATTGAGGCTGCCAGCGCGGTGACCTCACCATCGTTCACCACGTCGAACGGAATGCCGTTCCAGGCCCGGCCCAATTCCAGGAAGAGATCCTTCACCCGCGACTCAAACAAGTCCCGGGGTACTCCGCGGAAGAGTGATGCCACCTTGACCCGGTTGTTCACGTACACACCCGCGGCACTGCCGCCGATGCCGTCCACCCTGGGCAGGTGGGCGGCCGCCTTGCGCAACGAATCCATGACTCCGTCGAAATGATACTGCGGATCCGGCTGAAAGTAGGGATCCCAGACGGTCTCCTCGCTGAAGACGCATTTGCCGTCGATCACTGCGGCGACCTTGCGATCACTTCCGCCCAGATCGAACCCGATTCGGCAACCCTCCCAATGCCGACCCAGCGGCGCGGTGTTGGAACGGGGCGCCGGGAGGTCCGCCACCGACTTCGCGAACACCACTTCGATCGGCCGATCGTAAATGCGCTGGCCGATGATCTCGGAATCAAACCGCCCGACCGCGGTCTCCGAGTAATGCCGGCGCAGAGAATCCGCCAGCGCGACCGGGCCGGCGAGATGGATGCGGAAGCCGCCCCAGGCCCACAGAAGGAACTTGGAGAGACGTTCCACGAAGAAGTCATTCGCCGCCGCCGCGGGATGCGCCGCATCGAGAACCTGGAAAGCGTGGTGAAACACCGAACCATCGGCCTGCTCAAGCGCGAGGGTCACGGGCACCGTCGCCGCGGCGTGAAACGAGCGCGTGGCGAGGGCGGCGGGTCGGAATCCGGGATCGAGCACCGGCACCACCGCGGGTACCGTCAGGAATTGGGAAAGCGCGGACTTGGACATCGGCGCTAGACTGGAAACCGTCGGGGCTGCTGACAAGCCTCGGGCGCGCTGCCGCCTAGGTTTACCGCCCGACCCGATTCACGGAGTTGAGGGCCGCACCGCGGTGGCCGGGTGTTCCCGAAGCCAGTCCTGCGCCTCGGAATTGCCGCGTTCCGCTGCCAGGGAGTATAGGCGGCGAGCTTCCAAGGGATCCACGGGCACGCCTTTTCCCAACTCGTGACGTTGGGCGAGTTCGAGCGGTGCGGCAGAAGAGCCGTCCGCAATGCGCTGCTTCAAGAATTTCACTACCCGTTCGTCGACGCCGACCAGGGCCTTTTCGTTGCGCCGCCGTTCCGCAAGATCGATCGCCGACAGCTTGGCATCGCGCTCCTTCTGCACCTTCGCCGCCGCTGCGGGGTCGACGGTGACAATCACCGGCGCGGGCGTGGGGGCGGGCTTGACCACCACGGTCGGCGCCGGACGGACCGCGGTCACCCGGCGCGCCGCGCCACTTCGAAGCACATAGCCTCGGGCGGCTTGGGCAGGAAGCAGGGCCGCCAGGAAGGTGGCCGACAGTATGGGCAGGAGGAGGCGAGGAAGAGTCATGGCCGGAATCAACGAGTTGAGTCCCGGCACTCGCATACCCCCCCTTTGGATACGTCGAACACCGGGATGCCGGAAGGTGGCAGAAAGACGGCGGCCGGCAACTGTGCGTTGTCGGCCGCCGCGTCTCGAATCGTGAATCGGAGCCGGGCTCAGCCCGGCCGAGTTTTGCTGGATACCTCCGTGGCAGGTTCGGCCGCACCTTCCAAGGCATCGGCCACCACCGGCAACAGCGGTCGAAGGCGATCCACCCGCTGCATGACCGAATTCACTGTGTCCCTGGCACCAGCTTGATACAGGCGTTGGCAGGTCTCCAGGAACGCCCGTGAAACCGCGATCCGCTGGTCGCCGGCGACGGCGGGCAAGGGTTCATCGGCAACGAGGCAGGTCATGACTCGGGCGGCGGTGACCGGCGCGTCCAAGCGTCCAGGCGCCGACGCCAGGGCGCGGGCGGCCTCCCTCACCCGACCGCGTTGCAGCAATGCGGCCCCCTCGGCGATGGCCAGGTCGGCATCCTCCGGGTGATGACGCCGCGCCTCGGTGCACCATTGCTCGGCGACCCCCGCGAGTTCCGGCCGGAGCAGAGCAATCTCCGCGCCGCGCTGCCAGATCGATAGGCAGTCGGGCCGGCGAAGGGCGAAGGCGAACAGCATGCGCAGCGCATCCCCATGGCGTTCCTGGCTGGTGAGGAATCGCGCGTACTCACGGACCCATTCCTCAGAATCCGGATCCAGGTCCACCGCGGTGCGATACGCCTGATCGGCGGCCTCAAATTCACCGGAGCCCTCCAAGGCTTGGCCGAGGGCCAGGTGCGGGAGCGGACCCGAGAGCTCCTCGGGTCGATAGTAAAGTGTGGTTTCTCCAGCGCGGGCGATGGCCTCGCGGAGGTCGCGCGCGGCATCGGCATGGCACCGCATGCGGATGAGCGCCGTGCCCCGGTTGAGCAATTGCCCGGCAGTGAGCCGTCCGGCGGCGGCGAGCGGCGAGCGGAGCACTTCCACCACTTCGGGCCAGCGCCCGGCCTGGAGGAGGTAGGTGCTGTACTGGGTGAGCAGCGCCTCCCGCGCCTCGGGGGTCAGGCCGCCGTGCGGGGACTCGCTCGCCTGGGCCAGCGCCCGAGCATACTCGCGCAGCCCCGCCTCGCGATCGCCGGAGCGAACCAGTTCCAGACCCAGTTGGGTCCGGTAGTTGAGATTCTGCGGATGCTCCGCGATGCCCAGTCTCAACAGCCGGAGATTGCGCGACTTCTTGTTGCGTTCCGCCACCAGTTCCGGCGCGTAACCATAATGAATCAGTAATGCGTCGCCCCGGCGATGCTCCATGCCCCAGCTCTTTCCAAGGCGTTCGACCTGGGAAAATGCCTCTTCGTGCACGCGACCGATGAAATGAATCCCGGGTGCATTACGAAACAGACGCGGCACGTACGCGAGGGCCCCATCACCGAGCGTCGATTCCTTGAGGGGCAGACGGAACCCCAACACGCCCGAGGTGCGAAGGTGGGATTTCAGCTTCTGGAGATGCGCCTCCGACAGCTCCTCGTCGGCGTCCAGACTCAGCACCCAGTCGCCCCGGGCATGCAAAAGAGCCAAATTGCGGGCAGCGCTAAAATCGTCGCACCAGGTAAAGGTGTGCACCTCCGCCCCGTGGTTGCGGGCGATTTCCACTGTGCGATCGGTCGATCCGGTGTCGACCACGACGATCTGCGAGGCGATCTCTCGAACCGACTTCAGGCACCGGTCCAGGAAGCGTTCCTCGTTCTTCACGATGAGGCAGACCGAGAGCTTCGGTTCCGCCGAAGTCTCCGGAAGCGCCGGCCATTTCAGGTCGGTCTTCTTGAGCTCCTTCCTGGATTTGAGCGCCAGCCCCAGCTGCTTCACGACCGGACAGCCGGGGGCGAGGGAGGCGGCACGCTTGTGGGCCCGAACTGCAGCAACCTCGTCACCCGCGGCACGGGCAACGTTGGCCATCAGGAGGTAGGCCTCCGGATGGAATGGGCGCTGACGGATCGCCTCGATGGCTGCCTCCCAGGCCTCGACTGGTCTGCCGTCCTCTCGGCAGGCCAAGGCCTGATCCAGCGCGCCCATCGAGGCGACCGCCACGCTCCCGGAACGGGTCCGGGATTCAGATCCGGACGACGCCTCACCTGCCGTCGCGGTATCAGAAAGTTCAATTTTCAGCCGTTCTCCTTCAGCCAGCTGCCGGGGAACCAGGTATCCCTTTTCCCCAGGAAGTTCCGTCGGCAACCCCCACTTCCTCCGGAACACCTCCCAGTTGCGGCGCATGCTCGCCTGGTAGTCGATGCCAGCGCCCTGGAAGGTCTGTCCACCCACGTGGTGAACAAAGGAATCCCGGGCGATGCGGATCTCGAATCCGGCGACGCCAGCACGGAGGCAGAAATCATCATCCTCAAAGTTTCCACTGCCAAAACGTTCATCCAGGCCGCCGATGCGATCCAGGACCGCACGACGTGCCAGCAGGCAGAAACCAATCACGCGGCTGAGTTTTTCGCTGCGGCCCGCCTGACTGGCGGCCCATTGGGCTGCGAACGCGGGCAGTCCCTCCAGGTCGGTGTACCCGACCGGCGACACCAGCTGCGGACCCGCCACCCGGTTGGAAACCGGACCAACGATCCCCGTGGCCGGGTGAGTGGCAAACACAGCCAGCATCCGGGTAAGCCAACCCTCGGTGACCACGGTGTCGTTGTTCAGCAGCATCAGGTATTCACCCCGCGCGATGGCCAGGCCCTGATTGTTGCCCGCGGAGAAGCCTCGATTGCTTGAATTGCTGATGAGCCGGACGCCGGGTCCCGACGACGCACGCTCACGCAGGAAGGCGGAAGTCTCAGGATCGGAGCCGTTGTCCACCAGGATCACCTCGTGCGACTCGGGCGTGTGACGGGTAAGGCTCTCCAGGCATCGACGCGTATGGTCGAGCTGATTGTGCACCAGGATCACGATCGACACCTTGGGCGCTGGCATCACGGTCTCGGGCAGGTAAGGCCGGATCCGCGACGAAGGGGCCACCTGCAGGCTCCCATCCTTTTGTGTGACGAAGTCCGGCTGCACGCGTCCCACCCAGCGAGAATGGAGGCGGGCCACGTTGGC
>JANXMD010000294.1 GCA_025354845.1 Verrucomicrobiota bacterium
GATTCGAAAACACGGGGCTCCGGATTCGTGTCTGGGGGTGAAGATCGAGGAGTTGAAGAAGATCCAGAAGCGCGTTGGGACCGATCATGCGCTGGCGTTGTCGTTGTACGACACCGGGATTTACGACGCGATGTACCTAGCAGGGCTGATAGCCGTCGACGCGCTCATGACGCCCAAAGACCTTCAGAGATGGGTCGAGGGGGCGAGCCGTCCGCTGATCGGATCCACTGTGGCCTGGGTTACGGCCGGGAGCCCGCAGGGATGGGAAACGGCAGTGAACTGGCTGGAGTCCGATCGGGAACCGGTGGCTGCAGCTGGGTGGGCGGCACTGGGAAGTCTGGTTTCGGTGCGTGCCGACGCCGAGCTCGATTTGAAGGGTTTGAAGCGCCTTCTGCTACGGGTTCAGAAGGAGATTCATCAAGCCCCAAACCTGGTGCGACAGCAGATGCACGGCTTCGTCATTGCCGTTGGCTGTTACGTGGCACCATTGACCGCAGAGGCCTTGAAAATCGGAACCAAGATCGGCCCGGTGACCGTGGACGTGGGGGACACCGAATGCCGGGTTCCGTTTGCGCCAGAGGCGATCCGGAAGGTGGAGGCCCGTGGATCCATCGGGCGGAAGCGCAAAACTGCCAAGTGCTGACCGCCGGTCGCGCCCGCCGGGACCGAATCAGGACCACGGGGCGATGCGCGAATCGAGCTGAAAGATCTGCCCAGACACGTTGTGCATCGTCGCCAGGAAGAGGGCGAATCGGGCCACTTCCTCGATGGAATTCAGCCGATTGAGTGAGTTGCTCGCGGCGTTCGCGGCGAGGTCGGCCTCGCTGAGGGTCCCGACGAGTTTGGTTCGCAGGAATCCAGGGAGGAGCGCGTTGACGCGAATGTTGTCCCGGCCGTGTTCCCGTGCCAGGGACGTGGTCAGTCCGAGCAGGCCGGCCTTGGAGGCGCAGTAGTTCGCGGCGCCTGCGCGACCCACTCGACCGCTGAAGCTGGCGATGTGGAGGATCTGTCCGTCCTGCCGTGCCACCATTCCTGGAAGCACCGCCCGGGCGCACAGGAAGGCGCCGCGGAGATTGACGTCAAGAACCCGTTGCCATGCCTCCTCGCTCATCCGGGCGACCAAATCGTCCTCGGCAACGCCGGCATTGTGGATCAGCAGATCAATCTTCCCCCATCGCTGCTCCACCGCTTGGACGACTGCCTGCACCTGATCCGCTTGAGTCACGTCCATCTGCAAGGGCCAGACTTCAGGTCGGGCTGATTCGAACGGATGCTGACGACATCCCGCGGCCACCTGCCATCCGGCATCGGCGAATCCCGACACCAACCCCTGGCCAAGGCCACCCGCGGCGCCGGTGATCAGCACTACCCGCGGCGCGCCGGCGTTCGTATTGGCGGCAGGGTCGGACGGGTTCATGGCCTCGCGGGCGCCGGGTTGAGTTGGTGATGAAAGACGAGTCGTCCGTCGATCCAGGTGCCGGAAACCGGGCCGTGATGCTGCAGGACGTTTTCCACGGTGGCTTCCAGGGAACCTGAGTACGGCACGGCCGTGAGATCGGCGCGCGCTCCGGGAATCAGTTCCCCGAGGACTCCCAACTGGCCAAGCGCATGGGCGCCGTGGATGGTCACCATTTCCAGCACTCGTTGCGGGTCGAGATGGGCGTCGGTTTGAAGGAGGGCGCGAACCTCGTCGAACAGCGACAGGAGAGGACGAATTCCGCGTGATCGATGGGTCGAAGCGAGGCTGTCGGTCCCGAGACAAATCCGGACGCCGGCGGCGTCTAATTCGGGGCGGGGAAACCGCGAATGGTGGAAATAGGCATGACTCTGCGGGCAGTGGACCACGCAGGCTCCCCGCTCGCCCAGGAGACGCGCGTCGTCGTGCCAGAGCCGGTTGACATGCACGGCGATCAATCCGGGCGTCAGCATTCCCGAGCGCTCGAGCGCCTGAACCGGTGACCCCAATCCGCAGTCCTCCATCGGCCGCTGGGCCGCAAGCCAGTCGTGCATGGGGCCTCGCCGGTACATGAACATCTCGAACTCAGCGTCGGATTCCGCGAGGTGGATGGTCACCGGCCAGCCGTGATTTGCCGCGACTCGTGCCGTCGCCGTCAGCAGACCCGGGGTGGTGGAGTAGGGCGCGTGAGGGGACAGACCGTGTCCTCCGGATCCGCCCGTGAGGCTGCGCAACCAGGTGGCGGCGTCGTCAACCAATTGGGCGGGCGAGAGGCGCGGACGCAGCGCCGTGAGCTCCAGAAAGGACCAGATCCGCAGCGGGGTGGCATCGCGGCATTGGGGCAGCAGCTCGGGAACCGATTCGATGTTGGCTACGGAAGTCGTGCCGCTCTCGATCAGTTGACGGGCGCCATCCAGCCAGGAGAGCGCGAACTCGCTGAATCCCCACGCCGATTTGGCGGCGTGGATGGATTTGATCCACTCCGTGAAGTTCCGCGTTGGGGCGATCTGTCCGGCAAGGTGGGTGTAGTCCAGATGACAATGGGCATTGATCCATCCCGGCATCAGGACGCTTTCGCCGAGGTCGTGGACGGGGCCGGACGCGAGCTTACGCAGATCCTCCCATCGGCCGATCTCGGCTATCCGCCCCCCGGAAATCAGAACCGCGCCGTCCTCCAGGGGCGGCGCGGTGACGGGGACCACAATTCGGGCCCGCAGAATCACGGTTCAGGAATCCTTCCGACGTGCTTCCTTCAGACGTGCCGCGACCTTGTGCGTCTTCGCCTTCTTCTTGCTGTGCTTGTGGCGGAGCTGCTGTTCGAGCTTCTTGGTCACCATGTCAATCGCTGCGTACAGATCTTCCTCCTTATCCTCGGCGAACAGGTCGTTGCCGCGGATGGCCAAGCGGATCGAGCACTTGAAGGTCTTGCTCGGGGTCCGCGGGGTGTGGTCCTTCTCCAGGCAGACGCGGGCATCGAGGAGCCAGCGGTCGATGTGCTCAAGCTTGTCTAGCTTGGCCAGGACGTGCTGCTCGATTGCGTCCGTCAGGGTGACGTTGTGCGTGGTGAGGATGAATTTCATTCCGCCCCGAAGGTGCTCGTGTGGCGCGGAGTTTTCAACCGGCGAGTCATGGTTTGCACCCAGCGACCGTCTTGCGTCGGATTCCGCGAACCGGTACATCTGCTTCGCCGACTGTCGCGGAAAACCAGTCGGCGGCTTGGGAATGAATCCCGCCAACACCCCAAAACCGCATGCTCCCGACCTCCATTGCTGCGCCTGCACCGAAATCGTCCGACACTCGCCGGGCGCTTGCGGACTATGTTTCCCATCTAACTGAGGCCATCGCCCGGTGGTCCCAAGATTCGCCGGATGAAGCGGTGCAAAACGCCGAGTTTGAGCGGCTGGCCTTCGATCTCTTCGCCCTGCAGTTCGAGGCCAATCCGGTGTATCGCGCTTGGTGCCGATCCCGAAAGATCACTCCGGCGACGCTTCCTTCGTGGCGTGCCATCCCGGGCCTGCCGGCGGTCAGTTTCAAGGAGGCGGACGTCACCTGCCTGACGGCCAATGACGCCACCACGGTGTTCCAGTCCAGTGGCACCACCGGACAAATCCCCAGCCGTCATTTTCACGACGGCCTCTCGCTGGCTGCCTACGAGTCCTCGTTTGTGCCTTGGTTTGAGCGCTGCGTCCTGTCCCATGCTTCCGGGATGACGTGGATTCCCCTGGTCCCGTCGCGCGCCGCCGCACCGCGGTCGTCGCTGGCGTACATGATTGACGGACTTCTCGAGCGATTCGCTCCCGTCGACTTCGTTCGAGGAGGCCGGGTGGGAGTGGAAGGGGAATGGAATCTGGACGTCCCAGTTTTGTTGTCGGCGTTGGAGTCCGCCGGTCGCAGCGGTCGCCCGGTGCTCCTGATGGGCACGGCGTTCAATTTGGTGCATCTCATCGACGCGCTCGATGCCATTGGCCGCCGGTTCCGCCTTCCCGAGGGCTCGCAGGTGATGGAAACCGGCGGGTACAAGGGACGCTCCCTGGTGTTGACGCCGTCGGAACTGGCCGCCGGGCTTTTCAGAACTCTTGGGCTAACACCGCAGGGGATCGTCACGGAATACGGCATGAGCGAATTGAGTTCCCAGGCGTATTCGCGCTGGCCCGATTCCGGCGGTCCTGGAGTGCTCCGGTTTCCACCGTGGGCCCGGGCGATTGTAATCTCCCCAGAAAGTGGTTCTGAAGTGGCCGAGGGTGAGACGGGATTGCTCCGACTCCTGGATCTGGCGAATGTGGCCTCGGTGCTTTGCCTTCAAACCGAGGATCTCGCGATCCGCCGTGGCGGTGACTTTCACTTGTTGGGCCGCCGACCTGAGGCGGAATCCCGCGGATGTTCCCTTCTCTCCGCGTGAATCCCGTGTCTCCGGCCCCGCACAACGTTCGCACCCTGTGGTTGGTGGGCATCCTGCATGCCTTCACGCATCTGTATCAGGTGGCGCTTCTCCCGTTATATCTGCCCATCCGGGATGGACTGCATTTGCGCTCGGTCGAGCAGGCCACCGGTTTGATGACGGTGATGATGATGGCCTATTACCTGCCGAGCTATCCCGTGGGCGTTCTTGCGGATCGATTGAGCCGCAAGTCGCTGCTTGCTTGGGGGTTGTTTCTGAACGGCCTGGGATTCGTCGGTTTGGGACTTTCGACCCATTACAGCGTCGCGCTGGCGTCGGTGATTGTGGCTGGGATCGGTGGAAGTTGTTTTCATCCTGCGGCAACGGCCTTGGTGGCGGGATTAAACCCCACCCGAACTGGGAAAGCGCTCGGACTGATTGCCATCGGCGCCAGCGTCGGTTTTCTCTCGGGACCGTTGCTCTCCGGCCGAATGATGGAGGCCTTCGGCAGTTGGCGGGTGCCGATCGTGACGATGGGTGCGGCCGGCGTGGTGATGAGCGGCATGTTCGTGTTGTTGGCTCGCGAGGCGCCTCGAACCACAGTGTCCCACCGGGAGCGGGTTCCCTTGTTTCCGCGACGCACCTTTGGATGGGTTTTTGCGGCAATGGCCTTTTTCTTCTGCTGCCGCGATTTTGCGGGAAACAGCCTCGGCACGCTCGGGTCGCTGTTTCTGCAAAACGCGCACGGGATGTCCCCGGGCAAGGCAGGGACCGTCTTGAGCTGCATTTTTGTGGCGTCGGCGGTGAGCAATCCGCTCCTCGGGCACTGGAGCGACCGCCGCCGACTTCCCTGGATAGTCGGACTTGTGGGACTCTCGGCCGTCTTGTTCGCCGTCTTCCCCTGGTTGTCTGCCGCGGGCATCCCCTGGGCCTTTGGCTTGTATGGCGCCTTGTTCGTGGCGTCGTATCCGATCGTCGAGGCCGAGTTGATGCAATGCGTGCCCGACGCCGCACGAGGCCGTTTCTTCGGGTTGTTCATCACCGTCGGCGGCATGGGTGGAAACCTTTCGCATTGGGCCGCGGGAGCGGCGGTCGATGCCATGGGCCAGAGCGCGCACCAAGCCGAATCCTATCGCCTTCTCTTCGGTGGCCTCGCCGCGCTGATGGTCGTCTCGCTCCTCGCCCTCCCCGCGCTCGCCTGGTTCCGCCACCATCGCCCCGAGTACCCCACCGTCTAATCTTCCCGATTTTCCATCTCCCATCTTCGATCTTGGATCTGCGAACTCCGATCTGCGAACTCCGAACTCCGATGATTCTTCCCGAACTCTTCCTGGCCGATCGTCCCGCCGGGGCGCCCACCACGCCGGCGCTGATTCGCGAGGCCTGCATCGCCATCAAGCGCAATCGGTCGCAGTGGTTGATCCATCGCCGGACACAGGATCTGATCGAATGGATCGCGTACACGGCGGAACGCTGGCGCCAACCCGACCACGTCTTTCGCCGACTCGCCCTGGAGCAGGGCCCGGCCGAGACCGGTTTTGGACGGACCACCTTGGAGGCAGGGCT
The DNA here is from genome assembly GCA_025354845.1 of Verrucomicrobiota bacterium. Lineage (GTDB taxonomy): Bacteria > Verrucomicrobiota > Verrucomicrobiia > Limisphaerales > UBA9464 > CAIVQB01. Next base: position 5,901 of record JANXMD010000294.1, read on the forward strand.
GGATGCGTTTTTCGCCGGATTGACCGCCGAAGCGCTGTCGGCGTGGGTGACGCAGGATCTGGGTGAGTTGCGCCGGTTGGACGAATTCTGTGCGCCGATGGGAGAATTGCGCCAGGGACGTCTCGCGCTCGCGCGGGGGCCTGAACTGGCGCTTCACATCGCCGCGGGGACGCTTCCCAACTCGACCCTCCTTTCGATGGTCGCGTCGATTCTGATCCGTTCGGCGCAATTTGTGAAATGCAGCACGCGCGGTTCGTTAATTCCGCGGCTGTTTGCGCATTCGCTGGCGGATCTCGAACCCAAGTTCGGCGGCTGTTTGGAGATCGGCGTCTGGACTGGCGGCACCGAAGACCTCGAGGCGGCAGCCTTTGCGGAAGCGGATTGCGTGACCGTTCACGGCAGCGACGAAACGCTGGCCTCCATTCGCCGCCGGATGCCGGCGTCCGCCCGGATGCTGGGCTATGGGCATCGACTGAGTTTCGGAGTCGTCGGAGCCGAAATGCTTTCGACCTACAGCGCGCGCAAAGTTGCGGAGAAGGCGGCGCGCGACATCACGGCGTGGAATCAGCTCGGCTGCTTGTCGCCGCATGTGTTCTACATCGAAGACGCCGGCGTCGTGTCCGCTGAAGGGTTTGGCGACTTGCTGGCCGAGGCGCTGGCGGCGCGCGAAGCCGTCGACCCGCGGGGACCGCTGCCTCCCGAGCAGGCGGCGGTGATCGCCGGGCGGCGCTCGCTGCACGAGTTGCGCGAGGCGCGTGCGCGCGCGGCCCACGACGAGGCGATCGCCACTCCGCGTGGTGTGTTCTTTCCCGTGCCGGATCAAGGCACGCGGGTGTGGAGTAGCCCGGAATCCACCGCGTGGACGGTGGTCTATGAGGCGGATCCGCGATTCCACACCTCGTGCCTCAATCGGTTCGTCACGGTGAAGTCCTGCCGGAATCTTCAAGACGCACTGCATCATGCCGACACGATCCGGGGCAAGGTCAGCACCGTGGGATTGGCCATGACCGAAGGCCGTGCCGCCGAGGCGGCGCCACGACTCGCGGCGTGGGGTGTCACCCGCATCTGTCAGATCGGCCGGATGCAGGAGCCGCCAGTCTCGTGGCGTCACGACGGCCGGCCGGTACTCGGCGACCTGATTACTTGGACGGATTTCGAAACCTGAACTGCCTTTCCTTTATTTCATGGAACTTCACAAGACCTTTCAAATCGAGGCGGCTCACAGTCTTCCTCGCGTTCCTGCCGGCCACAAATGTGCCCGGCTCCACGGCCACAGTTTCCACATCGAAGTGGTGGTGGAGGGCCCGGTGGATCCGGTGCTCGGCTGGGTGATGGACTACGCCGACATCAAGGCCGCCTTTCGTCCGCTTTACGACCAGTTGGATCACAATCACCTGAACACGCTGCCTGGATTGGAGAATCCGACCAGCGAGGTGCTGGCTCGATGGGTTTGGGATCGTCTCAGACCCGCCCTGCCGCTGCTCACAGAAGTGCGGATTGCCGAGACCTGCAACTCGAGTTGCGTGTACCGCGGACCGACGGCGGGTTGATGCTCCGTCTTGCCATCCCCTCCCGGCGCGGCAGGCTCCCCGCATGTCGAACATGCCTCGCCGACACTTTCTCACCGGAGCTGCCACTGCGTTGGTCGGTGGCCGATTGATTCAAAACGCCGCGGGTTCCCCAGTTCTCCCGATGGCCGAGCTGACCGCCAAGGCGCCGCTCATCGTGTCCACCTGGCCGTTCGGGAAGCCCTCCAACGAAAAGGCCCTGGAGGTGTTGCAAGCGAAGGGAAGCGGTCTCGATGCGGTGGAGGCAGGAATCCGCGTGACCGAGTCGGACGCGGGCAATCCGAGCGTCGGCCTCGCCGGCATTCCAAACGCCGAGGGCGTGGTCCAACTCGACGCCTGCATCATGAGTGGCCCGGGCCATCGCGCCGGGAGCGTCGGGGCGCTCAGCGGGTTTCGTCATCCGATTTCGGTGGCTCGCGCGGTGATGGAAAAGACGAAGCACGTGATGCTCGTCGCCGATGGGGCCGCCGCCTTCGCGGCACTGCACGGCTTTGAGACCGGGCCCAAAGTGTCGCCGGGACAGCACGCGGCGTGGAAGAAATGGAAGGAACAACAGAAGCGTGCCGAGAAGAACCACGACACCATCGCGCTGATCCTGCAGACAGCCTCCGGGGATATTTTTGGCGGCTGTTCCACCAGTGGTTGGGGTTACAAGCTCCCTGGGCGCTTGGGGGATTCGCCTATCGTCGGCGGCGGACTGTACGTGGACAACGAAGTCGGGGCGGCGGGCGCGACTGGCCTCGGTGAAAACGTGATGCGTTACTGCGGCACCTTCCTGGTGGTCGAGTTCATGCGCCAGGGATTGCATCCGCAGGACGCCTGCTTGGAAACCATCCGGCGAATTGCACGACTCGATCCCAAAGGATTCGACCTCTCCATCAACTTCATCGCGATCGATCGGAATGGCCGTTTCGGGGGCGCGGGCACGGGTACGGGATTCGAGTATTCAGTGACCTGTCCCGCCTTTAGTCGCGTGGTGCAAAGTCCCGGAGTAACCACTGCGGACATCGGCCCGGTGGGTGGAAACCGCAAGTAATTCGGCCTCTGGCGCGAATGCGGTTTGGTGGCATTGTGCTGGGCTCATGCAGACTGTCATTCACTGGTTTCGTCGCGACCTCCGTATTTCGGACAACACCGCGTTACACGAAGCCTCCCTCCGCGGGCAGCGTCTGGTCCCGGTGTTTATCCTCGATCCGGTCCGTCTGGAGTCCCCAGATGTCGGGGCCGCCAGCTTGGCGTTCGGACTCAAATCGCTCGAATCCTTGCGGGACAATCTCGCCGCGCTGGGGCATCGGCTGATCGTCCGTCATGGCGCATCGCACGAGGAGTTGGTGCGGCTCGCGCGCGAGGTGGACGCTTCGGCGGTGTTGGCCAATCGCGAATACGAGCCCGACTGGGTGGCCTGCGATCGTCATGTGGCTACCGCGCTCTATGCCGCCGGCGTCCAGTTCGATCTCTTCCGAGACCGGGTCGTTCGCGAGACGCGCGATTTGCTGACGGGGCAGGGGAAGCCGTACACCGTGTTCACCCCGTATTCGCGTGCCTGGCGGACCCATCCGATCCCGGCGCCGCTGCCGCGTTTGGGACGCGCACTGCATCCGCTGCCGGACACCCTCCACAGCGAACCCCTGCCTGCCGATTCCGGCGTGCTGGGGCACCCGTGCCCGCACGCGATTCCTCCGGCGGGCGAACATGCCGGACTTGAGGGATTGAAGCGGTTTCTCAAGGGGCCGGTGTATGGCTACGACCGAGCCCGCGATTTTCCCGGAGACGAATCCGGCACGTCACGGCTTTCGCCGCATCTCAACTGGGGGACACTCGGCATTCGCACCGTGTTTTCGCGGCTGCAGACCGCCCGCGAGGAGGCGCCG
>JANXMD010000299.1 GCA_025354845.1 Verrucomicrobiota bacterium
GAAAGCCGTAGTCGGCGGCGTGGCAGTTCAACCAGGCGAAGGCCCCGGTGGTTTCGAACGCCTCCGAGAGCGGCGGGCATCCCGGCGTGCCCACGTCAATGGCCCGTCCGGTGTGGTGTTCGCTGTAGCCCGGAGCGGCGTTCACCGAGAGGATCGCGTCCAACGTCGCGCCGGCGTCGAGTTTGCGGCGGAGGATGTCCCGCTGGTGCGAGACGCTGCGGAATCCGGAAATCAGCAGAAGGGTGAGATCGGCGGCTGCCGCGGCATCGCGCATCGCAGCCCACGCGGTAACGGTTTCAGGTGTCAGACGGAGTTCCCGACCATCGGAAAGCGTCCGGGCCACCACGAGGTGTTCCGCCTCGGGTTGCAGCACCAATCCCCGGGCGCCGGCATACGCCGCATCGATCCCCAGCGCCGAGAGCTCGGCGGCGATGCGGGAGGCATACACGCCTTCGGAGGCCTGGGTTGGGTTGGGGGACGACGACACACGCACAGACTGGCGTGTCGCCCGTCGGGACGAAAGCCCGGGATGACCCCGGGTTTGCGGCGAAACGAAACCAAGATCGGGTCGAACCCAGCCAAGCCGCGTGTGGTTGAATTCAGCCCGATTCGCTTCGATTCTGGCGTGTTCAGTTCCGCCGCCACCGCCAAATGCCCCACAACCAGCGACAAGGGAATGGGCGCCGCGTCGTCGAGCGGGTGTCCCCTCAGCGAGGTGCGAGTGGGGGCTGCGGTGCGGATCCGGCAGTTGCGGACGGAACCCGGCATCTCCCAGCGCCTGCGCGAAATGGGGCTGGGGGAGAATCAAATGCTCCGGTTGGTCTCGAAGTCGGCGAGCCTGATCTGCCAGGTGTGCAACGCGCGGCTGGCTCTCAGCGAACAAATCGCCGCGCTGATTTTGGTCGAGCCCATTGGGGTTCGTTGACCCTTCATTCTCCGGGACTCAGGATGGTCCGCTTCGTGAGATTCGTCCTCCTGATGGCGGCGGTCGGATTGCTCCCGGGCAACACCGCGGAGCCCGTTCCTCTTCCCGCCGCGTCCGCCAAGCCTCAGGTATCCTCGGCCCTTGCGGCACAAGGACGTCATGTGTTCGAGCGTCATTGTGTGATCTGCCACGGACGCTGGGGCGATGGACGCGGTGAAATGGCCCGCGGGATGATTCCCAAGCCTCGACGCTTCACTGCGGGTGTCTTCAAGTATCGTTCGACCCCGAGCGGATTTCTCCCCACCGACGCCGATCTCGCGCGAACCATCCGCGGAGGCGTCGCGGGCACGTCGATGCCGGTGTTCGCCGGTGTGCTCAGCGAGCGTGACGTGGACTTGGTGATCGAAGCGGTGAAAACGTTTTCTTCAAAGTGGGATCACGCGGAGAACCACGCTCCGGCCCTTCCACTGCCGTCGCCGCCGGAATGGCTTGAGGACGCTTCGGCACTCAAGCAACACGCCGCCGCGGCCGCTCCGTTGTTTCTCGCGAATTGCGCTCCGTGCCATGGCTTCAGCGGACGTGGGGACGGACCCGCGGCACCGACCCTGGAAAACGACTGGGGGGAGCCAACTCCGCCGGCGGACCTGACCGCGTCGGTGCTTCGCTGCGGTCCGGGCCCCGAGGACATTTACCGTACGTTGGTTACCGGACTGAACGGCACTCCCATGCCGTCGTTTCTCGAAGCCACTGCAGAATCGCAGCGCTGGGATCTGGTGGCGTGGATTGTGGCTGCCCGTGCATCGCGATCCGGCGCGGCGGAAATCGGGCGGTGATCAGTGCCGAAGGGCGAGGAGCCAGGCGGCGCCATTGATCCCCACGAAGGCAATACCCGCGGCAAGGTCGGTCTTTCGACGCCACGCCTCTGGCACCAAGACGAGCGCCAATCCCCCCAGCAATCCCAGGACGAACCCGGCGGCATGGACGAGCACGTCGCCACTGGGATCTGTGCCCAGCAGGAGGAAGAGAAACGACCCTCCGGCGATGGCTCCGAGAGCGAGGCGAGTCTGACGACGCCCCGCGCGCCACCAAGGCCACGCTTGGGGTACGAGGAGACCCAGGGCGGCCATCACCAGTCCAGACGCGCCGAGTCCGACGTAGGCTCCGGGCCGGAAGTGAAGGCCGATACCGTTGGCGGCGGCCCCAGCGAGTCCGGCCACCAGCAGCGCCCAGCCGGCGCCATGACGCGCCATCGCCAGTCCCAGCACGACCGTTCCGACCGCCGCATTGCTCCCGAGATGACCCGGATCGGCATGCAGCCACATCGCGGTGAAGGCCCGCCACCATTCCCCAGCTCGCACGGCGCGGCTGTCGAACTGACCGGAAGCGACGGAGTCTCCCAACATGGAGAATGCCGCCACCGCCGCGACCCACGCCAGCACGCCGCGATGGAAGAGCAGTCCTGAGCCGGGAAGTTCCTGCCTCCAACCGAAGCCGCGGTTCTCAAGACGAAACTGCCGAATCAGCGCGCGCGACCGGTCCAGATCCCCAGCCGCCACGGTGAGTGTCCACCCGTTCGTTGTCGTGGCGTCGCGATCCAACGTGACCGGAATTCCCTGACTCACCAGCACCAGGCTCCAGTCCATGGCGCGCCGCTCCAGGGTCGTTCGCAACGTCGCCGTCGCGGGGGAAACTTCCCCAGCGGCGCTCGGAACCGGAATGGAATCGACGGAATCCACAGGTGATTTCTCAAAACCTCGCTGAAGCCCGGCGCGTGGCAAACCGGAACCCGGGGAAAGCGCGCGATTTCCTCGTCGCGGATCAGCTGTTCGCCTGGAAAAGCTGGCGGATCACGTCCTCGATGGGCACTTCCTCTACCGAAAAATCCTTCACCGGCAGTTCATCCAGCAGGGCCTTGACCACGGCGATGACCCGATCGCGCTTTACCTTGAGCTTGATCCCCAGCTCATCGCGCTCGACCACCTCGCCGTAGCGCGCGGGATCGCTTCCGTCGCCCTGATAGGGATGGTCGTAGCGGAGGGTCACCAACTTGTGGTCGGCGAACCGGTCCAGAACCTCGGCGAGACGCCCATCGAAGAACACCTTGCCGTGATCGATGATGATCACGCGCTCACACAGTTCCTGGATGTCCTCCATGTAATGGCTGGTGAGGACGATGGTGGTCTTGCGGGTTCGATTGTGACGGCGGAGGAATTCCCGCACCACTTTGCCGGCCACGACGTCGAGTCCGATGGTCGGTTCATCCAGGAAGAGAACGCGCGGTTGATGCAGCAGCGAGGCGATCAGCTCGCACTTCATGCGTTCGCCCAGCGAGAGTTCGCGCACCGCCGTGGACAGCTTGTCGCGGATGCCGAGCAGTTCGGCTAGCTCGCTGGTCGTCTTTTCAAACTCCGCCGGCGTCAGGCCGTAGATGCGCCCGTTGAGTTCCAGCGATTCGCGCGCCGGGAGGTCCCACCACAGCTGGTTCTTTTGGCCGAGCAGCAGCGCGAACTGTCGTCGATACCCGTCCTTGCGTTCCCAGGGCGTGTAGCCGAGGACCGAGGCCGTCCCGGAGGTGGGATGCAGCAGACCGCTCAGCATCTTCAGCGTGGTGGTCTTACCGGCGCCGTTGGGACCGAGAAAGCCGACGAATTCTCCCTCCTCAATGCGGAACGAGACATCGCGTACCGCCTGAACCGTTTCGTACTCGCGATGAAACAGCCCGCGAAAGGCTCCCTTCAATCCCGGGGCCTTCTTCGCCGTGCGGAAGGACTTGGTGAGGCCGCTCACCTCGATCAGTGCCATGCGGTCACGTTGACGGCCCCACGCCGCGACACCAACCGAATTCCGTCCGGGCGAACCGCGGAGGCCCCTATGGAGTCCGGTGGGAAGCGAAGCGACTCACCGGTTTGGACCCTTCAGCTCGCCACCCAGCGCGCCTCTTCCATTGCCGTTGCCTTCGCCACCCTCGGTTCGACCACTGCACCCGTCGCCATACC
>JANXMD010000302.1 GCA_025354845.1 Verrucomicrobiota bacterium
GTCGTCGACGAACGTCCCATTGCTGCTCCCCAAGTCCTCCACGAACACCGCCCCGTCCTCCCAGGTGACGCGCGCGTGACGCCGGCTCACCGCGACGCTATCGAGCGACACCTCGACCTCTCGCTGCCGTCCGATCACGACTCCGTTCGCGGAGGGAGGGATCGCCCGTCCGGTACCAGGCCCCTGGGTGATGATGAGACGCGACATCACGGCCTGTGATACGAAATCGCTTGTTGAATTGCGAGCGGAAGCAGGGGTTGCCATGGCTCTCATTTCTGGGTGTCGACGAACACCTGAGGCGGCCGTCGACGTTGCACGAAAAAGGCGCGCAAAACGGGGAGGAACCGTTTCGCGCGCCCTGGGCAATCGGCTCCAGTTCGCAGGAAGCCGACCAAGTCTCAGAATTTCTTGCTCAGTTCGAAGTAGTAGTATCGGCCGAGCGGGCTGTGGAGCCGGTAGCTGTACGCCACATTGGCGAAGTTCGGGCTCAAATCGAGGGGGGGATTGGCGTCCATCACGTTGTTGATTCCGGCAGTCACCTTGCAGTCCCACGGCAGCCGGTAGGAGGCCTGCACGTCAAACGTCAGGAAGCTCGCCACGGTTGCGGGATCGCCGCTTGCGGGATTGTCGTAGCCCAGCTTTCCGATGTAGTTCGCAAACGCGCTTGCCTGGAGCTTTTGATACTCCCAGGTGAGGCTCGACGTGGCCCGCCAACGCGGGAGCCCATCGCCGTCGCCGTAGGACTCCCTACCCGCCTGCCGAAGGTAGGTTCCTGAGGCGGGATCCAGCACCCGGAAACTCAGCAGGTAGGAAGCACTCGCATCGAACGTCCACGTGCCGGCCTGGCGGGTTGGAATGCTGTAGGTGAGGCGCGTGTCGATGTAGTCGGCAACGGTTGAGCCGATGTTGGAATAGTTGTCGTTCAGGGCCTGGAGCTGACCGGCGCGCAGGCCGGTGGACGGATCGATCTGCGGCAAAGGGAGCGTTGGGTTTTCGCGGAGGAATGCGGCATCTCCCTCGTAGACGCGACGCGTGCTGTGGTCCGGTTGATTGGCGAGGTATTCGGGGCCGAAGAAGTCGTACGCAGAACCGATCTCGTTGCTCCGACTGACCTGCAGCCAGTCCACGCTCGTTCGAAGATTCTTCACCTGGGAGGGCGACCACACCATTCCTGCCGTCCATTGGGTTGCCGTCTCTGGCTTCAAATGGGGATTTCCGCCACTCTTGATGTAGACGCTCTCGGTGGTCCCGCGGAGCGGATCCGTGAATCGCTCCGTGCCGGCCTCGAGGGGGTGGTTGAACAATTGCTGGAGTGACGCGGGACGGAAATTCTCGGAATACGAAGCCCGCAGCAGGATATCCTCGTTGATCGGCCGCCACTCGATCCCAATGGTGGGCACTGCGGCGATTCCCGCGTCACTGTAGTGCTCCACGCGCCCTGCCGCAGTCAGGTTCACGCGGTAGAACGGAAGCACATGCCAGTCCTTTCCAGTGATCGGAATTCGCGTCTCAACATAGGTGCTCGCGACGTCGCGCGATCCGCTGTCGTGAACCAGAGTCACCCCGGGTAGGCCCTGGCCGACCAGGGTGCTATCCGGGTCATCCGAATAGCGTTCGGTGCGGTATTCCAATCCTGCAGCGTACGCCACGTCGCCTCCGGGTAGCTGGAACAGGTTGCCGTTCGCGCGGGCGTCCCAGGAGAGCAGGTCTGTGATCGAGATTCGCTGCGGGTTGATGGTGAGTTTGCTCAGGGTGGCTGGGTTGTTGTGCGAGTCTGGCCCAGTGAAGAGATTGAGGGCCGTGGCGGGATTGGGGTCGTTCAAGGCGGCCTGAATCTCGTTGAGATTGAATTGGAGCGCACCCGAGCTGTCGGTTCGGGCGCGGTTATAAAGCACCGCGGTCTCGTAGTTGAAATGGTCGTTGATCTCCCCTCGGAGGCCACCGACGAACCGAATCGTGTCCGTCTTGGTATCCGTGCCGGAGAAACCGGTTTCGAACATGCGAATCCGACCGTCGGTGATGTCCGCACCAAATGGGTTGTGGGGATTGGTCGCCGGGATCGTCAGCTGTTCGCCGAGGATCGTGACGCCCTTGTCCACCACCGTAGTCCCCACCGGGATGCCCGCACCGTTTGCGCTTCCGAAAAGGTCGAGGCCGAATGGATTGGTGGCCACGTGTTCCTCCTGATGGCGGTAGGAGAATTCGGCGAAGGCCTGCAGCCGGTCCTCGAACAGGCGGTGATTTAGCGTGCTGTAGAGGCCCTTGCGCTCGGATTTTGGCAGCGACTGGATGTACTTGGTTCGATCGTATCGGTCCGCGTCGGTGAAGTAATGGTAGTCGCCCGGCTTGGCCTTCCCGTTGGTATTCAGGGGCGGGACGAGATTCGCCGTGTCGCTCGAACTGGCATCATAGAACGGAGTACCAATAAGCCCGGGTGCATTTAGAGGGACAGCGAACCGCCCCGGAAACGCGAAGCTGCTCCCATTGTTAATGCCGCCGAGCGGGGTGTGATCCGAAAACGAGGAGTAAGTGCGGTCCCGATTGTAGAGGTCGTTCTGGTGATAGTAGTCGGCGACCACCATGAAGTCCGTGGTGTCATTGCCGCCGCCATAGGTGATCGATCCCTTTGCCGTTCCGTAGTCCTGGTGGACCGTGTTTCCGTAGAAGACCCGGAGCTCGCCTCCCCGGTAGGAACGCTTGGTCTTGATGTTGATGACCCCGGCAATGGCGTCCGCTCCGTAAACCGCAGAATTGCCAGCGGTCAGCACTTCAACGGAATCAATCGCCTCCAATGGCAGGGCATTGAGATCGACGAAGGAGATGGTGCCGTCGTTGGCCATTCCGTAGGGGGCCACGCGACGACCGTTCAGCAGCACGAGGGTGGCATTCAGGCCCAAACCGCGGAGTGAGACTGCCGCCGCACCCGGGGCGAAGCCGAACCCGTTGTTCGCCCCGTTGATGCCCCCGGCGCCAATTTGCGGCAGCCGTTGGAGCAAATCATTCACTGTCGTGACCCCCATTTGGTCGATTTTGGCCCGAGAGTAGACTTCGCCGGGCTGGGCGGTTTCCATTTCGGCTGTCGGAATGTTGGAGCCGATCACGACCTGCTTCTTCATTTCCGCTGGGGCTCCGGTCTCAGACGATTGCGCGTGCAGGATTGGGATTGTCACCAGCTGGACGCCCAGTCCAACCAGCAGGGAGCGCCTTGCAGTCTCAATTTGTCGATAAATGCTTCGCTTGATGGGCATAGAGAGGATGTGTGGGTTTGAAGAGAGGAATCTCACAGAGTCATTCATCCGTGCGTAGGTCGGAAGCAAAAGGGATCATCGAAAGATGTCTTTTTTCGAAATCTCCATTCTTCAGTCACTTCATTGATCCCTTTTCGATGTGTTCCACGCTTGGAATCATGGTATGCCGACGCGGCCCTCCCTGGTGCAGCCCGATTCCAATCCGGACGAGACGATTTTCGCCGCCGCCCTTCAATGGGAGACGGCGGAGAGTCGTGTCGCGTACCTGGATGAGGCGTGCGCGGGGGACCCGGTTCTCCGCCGGCGTGTGGAGGAGCTGATTCTGGCCAGCGAGGCTGCGAAGACGTTCCTGGAGAGGCCAGTGGCCCGAAACCGGAAGGCCACGCGGGAGGCCACAAACCAGACCACCGTCGCCGAAGAGTCCGAGACTGCAGGATCCCGAATCGGTCGGTACAAGCTGCTTCAACAGATCGGCGAGGGCGGTTGCGGGACGGTGTTCATGGCCGAACAGGAGGTTCCCGTCCGGCGGCGCGTCGCCTTGAAGGTGATCAAGCTTGGGATGGATACCAAGTCGGTCATCGCACGCTTCGAGGCAGAACGGCAGGCGCTAGCGCTGATGGATCACCCGAACATCGCCCGGGTCCTTGATGCCGGTGCGACGGAATCCGGGCGTCCCTATTTTGTCATGGAGTTGGTGCGCGGAATCCGGATCACGGATTACTGCGAACAGAACCACCTGACTACCCGGCAGCGACTGGATTTGTTCATCAAGGTGTGCCAAGCGATCCAGCATGCGCATCAGAAAGGCATCATCCACCGGGACATCAAGCCGTCGAATATCCTGGTGACGCTGCACGACGGTGTGCCTGTACCCAAAGTCATCGATTTCGGTATCGCGAAAGCGACGGAGGGGCGGCTGACCGACGCCACCCTTTTCACCGCCTTTGAGCAGTTCATCGGGACGCCGGCCTACATGAGCCCCGAGCAAGCTGAAATGAGCGGGCTGGATGTGGACACACGTTCCGATATCTACAGCCTCGGCGTGCTGTTGTATGAATTGCTGGCCGGAAAAACCCCGTTCGACGCCCGGGAGTTGATGTCTTTGGGTGTGGATGCCATGCGGAAAACGATCCGTGAGCAGGAGCCGGCAAAGCCCAGCACCAAGCTCAGTCAGACGTTGTTGTCGGTCGAGGTGGCGAAGCGCGGGGCTAGGGGAGGGGCGGAGTCGAATCGATCGGCCCTGACCCGTCAACGCCTGCGGGAGCTGCGGGGCGACCTCGACTGGATCGTGATGCGGTGCCTGGAGAAGGATCGTACTCGCCGCTACGAAACCTCCAACGCGATCGCCCTGGACATCGCTCGGCACCTGGCAAACGAGCCGGTCGTGGCGCGTCCGCCGAGTGCGGCGTACCGGATTCGCAAGGCGTTTCGGAGGAATCGACTGGTCTACCTCGCGGGCTGCGTGGTGTTTCTGGCACTGACCGCAGGAGTGGCTGCAAGCCTGTGGCAGACGATCCGCGCCAATCGATCCGCAAGCCGAGCGCGTGATGCCGAAGCCCTGGCGGAACGACGGTTGGGTGAGTCCGAGGCCGTTTCCAAGTTCTTGGTGGAGGTGTTCCAAAGCCCGGATCCCGCCCGAGACGGACGAACCATCAAGGTGGCGGAAACCTTGGACGCGGCGACGAGGAAGCTCGGGGACGACCTGCCCCTCCAGCCCCTGCTGCAGGCGCAGCTTCAAATGGTTTTGGCGAAAACCTACAACGGCCTCGGACTGTATTCGGAGGCGATCCATTTGGAACGATTGGTTCATAACCACTACCTCGCCTCTCAAGGTCCAACTCATACCAACACGCTGAATGCGGCGGTGCGGCTCGGGGTTTTGTTGGCGGGAAATGGAGTCGAGCATCGACAAGAGGCGGAGCAGTTGATGCATGCCGCAGTGGCCGACTTCCGCAGGATCTTTGGATCCGATCATCCCGCTACCCTTCGCGCGATGTCGGATACGATTGAAGGGTTGGTGGGAATCGGAGTGCGGGAGGAGACGCTTGCGTTGGAGCGTGAAGTGTTGGAGCGCCAGAAGCGAGTCCTGGGTCCCGAGCATTCGGACACCATCAAGACGATGACTCAGCTTTCGGCGACGCTGGTTCTCTTCGGCGATATGGAGGAAGCGGTGGTCCTAAGCCGAGAGGCACTCCGGCTTCGGCGAAAGATCAGTGGACCTCGTTCCTTGGATACCTTGGAAGCGATGAGAACTCACGCACTGTGCCTTGCGGAGGCAAATCGCGGGGATGAAGCGCTGAGGTTGGAGGAGGAAATCCTGCCGATCGCTAGGCAGGTTCTGGGTCCGGAACATACTCATACGCTAAGCATCATGGCGAACATGACCGCGGATTACCTGGATCAAAAACGCAATGAGGAGGCGTTCCGATTGGCAAAGGAGACTCATGAGATTGCCGTACGGGTTCGTGGCGTTGAAAGTGGTGTGGCGATCGTATCCTTGGGAAATCTGGCCACCGCCTACGCTCGACTGGGCCACCCGGACGAGGCCATCCGCCTTGGCGAGCAGGTGCTGGCGCTGCGGCGGAAATTAACCGGCCCAACCAGTCCTGGAACCTTGGAATCGATGACCGAAATGGCGAGAATCTATACTGATACTGGCCGAATTGAGGAGGCTATCACCCTCGCGGAAACTGCGCTGAAGACGGAACGGAGCCAGCTTCCGTCGATTGGTCACGAACTCATCGGAACGCTCCGGTTGTTGATTGAGCTTTATCAAAAGGTCGGGCGTGGTCCGGAGCGGGAGGCCTTGGTTCAAGAATTGGAACATGCCGTCGCCACTCTGGCAGGAGGGAATCGTGCGAGGGGATCCTTGCCTTTGCTCGGTCCTTCAAATCACCCATGACTTTAAATCGCGAAGAATCCCTGTTTGCAGCCGCGCTGGCGCTCCCATGCGCGGAGCGCGCAGCGTTCTTGGAACGAGAGTGTGGGGGCGATGTGGAACTCCGCCGACGGGTGGCGAGGCTTCTGGCGTCGTTTGAGGCAACGGCCAATCCGCTGGTGACCCAACTGGATGCCGCGGGGGCTGGGGTGTCTCCTCTAATGCCTGGAGACGATGACCGGGTGGGTCAGAAGCTTGGGAGGTACAAGCTCCTGGAAAAACTGGGTGAGGGTGGTTGCGGAGTCGTGTACGTGGCGGAGCAGACCGAGCCCGTGCGTCGTCGGGTGGCCTTAAAGGTGATCAAGCTCGGCATGGACACCAAAGCGGTGGTGGCCCGGTTTGAGGCGGAGCGACAGGCACTCGCCCTGATGGATCATCCGAACATCGCGAAGGTGCTGGATGCAGGAACGACGGAGGCCGGACGGCCGTTCTTCGTGATGGAATTGGTACGCGGCATTCGGATCACGGACTACTGCGACCAGGCTCAATTGGGCACGAAGGAGCGGTTGGACCTGTTCATCAAGGTCTGCCACGCGATCCAGCACGCGCATCAGAAAGGCATCATCCACCGGGACATCAAGCCGTCGAACATTCTGGTGACGCTGCACGACGGCGTGCCGGTGCCCAAGGTGATCGACTTCGGGATCGCCAAAGCGACGGAGGGCCGGCTTACGGACAACACGGTGTACACGCAGTTGAACCTGTTCATTGGGACGCCGGCGTACATGAGTCCCGAGCAGGCGGAGATGAGCGGGCTGGACATAGACACCCGCTCGGACATCTACGCGCTGGGGGTTCTGCTCTACGAATTGCTCACCGGCAAGACACCGTTCGACGCCAAGGAATTAATGGCCGCGGGCCTCGACGCGATGCGCAAGACGATTCGGGAGCGCGATCCCGCGAGGCCGAGCACCAAGCTGGCGACGTTGGT
>JANXMD010000303.1 GCA_025354845.1 Verrucomicrobiota bacterium
GGGTGAGATCGGCTACTGAGCATTGTGAGCACGGGTCGAAGCGCGCCTTGAGGCCTCTGGAGAGGGGGCGAAGCCAAGGCAAAAGGAAAAAGGTAAAAGGCAAAAATCAGACCGCTGAGAATAGACCGCTGATTGAGGGAACGGAATCGAACTTCGACACGCCCTACACGCCTTCCGCCTCCTTCCGTCATCGTCTGCGGGAATCGGCCTTGGGGTTAATTCGAATTCGATTCGGCCCCGTGTTTCCGGCTGCCGTTACGTTGCGACGAATAGATGCCTGACGACCCGCTGAAGGCGTAGGCGAGGAAGCAGGCGAGGGCGAAGGCCACGACGTGATGGGCGCCGAACAGTTCCAGTCCCATGACGGTGCAGGCCAGCGGGGTGTTGGTGGCGCCGGCGAAGACCGCAAGGAACCCGATGCCGGCAAAGAGGTCAACGGGCGCTCCCATGACGGTGCCGAGTGTATTGCCCAGAGCGGCTCCGATGAAGAACAGGGGAGTCACTTCGCCGCCTTTGAATCCGCTGCTCACCGTGATGACGGTAAACAAGAGCTTCCACGCCCAGCTCCAGGTCGTGGTCCCACCGGCGTGGAAGGCGTTGACGATGGAAATGGAATCGGGCTCCGGACCGCGAACGCCCAGTCCGAGGTAGTCGCGCGTTCCCATCAACAGAACCAGACCGATGACCACAACTCCACCGACGGCGGGGCGCAATGGAGCCCAAGGGATGAAGCGCTTCCACACGTCTTGGAGCGCATGCGCGGTGCCGGAAAATAGCCGGCTTACCAGACCGCACACGATTCCGGCGACGGCGATCTTGAGCACCAACCAGGTGTTCCACGGTGCGAGCGCGCTGGCGGGCAGCATCGGATCGATGTGGTACGCCGTGTGATGAATGCCCCAGGCCGAGCACGTGGCATCGCCAATGACGCTGGCGAGGAGAACCGGAATGAAGGCTTCGTGGTCGATGCGTCCGATGACCAACACTTCGAGGGCGAAGATGGCACCGGTCAGGGGCGTGCCGAACACCGAGCCGAATCCGGCTGCGACGCCGGCGAGCAGGAGAATCCGGTGGTTCGCCGGGGAGGCGTTGAAGAGCCGTCCCCAACCGCTTGCCAGGCTTCCGCCCATTTGAACCGCCGTGCCCTCACGACCTGCGGACCCGCCGAAGAGGTGGGTCACGAGCGTTCCCAGGAGCACCAGCGGCGCCATGCGTCGTGGCACGCCGCCGCCAGGAGCGTGGATTTGGTCGAGGATGAGATTGTTCCCGCCCGCGGCGTCACGGCCGATCCAGTGGTAAATCCATCCGACGACAAATCCGCCCAAGGGGAGGAGGTAAAGCAACCAGCCGTGGTGCCATCGGTATTCGGTGACGCGATCCAGCAGCCAGAGAAATCCTGCGGAGGCCGATCCCGCGAAAACGCCCACGGGCGCCACCCAAACCGTCCACTGCAGCACTTGCCGCAGGACGAGCAGGACCTCGCGTCCGAGTTTGGGGAGCTTCATGCGGAATGGACCCACGAACCGCGGCGCGTGGTGACCGAGTTCATGGAATCCGTGCGAACGGAGCAAGCCCCAATCGATCCCGGCGGCGCTGGGATTTTTCTTCAACAGCGGTGGTCCGCAGTGTTTGCTCGAGCGCATGACGCCCCGTTCCGTTCTTCAGCTGGCTTGTCTCGCCGGGTCTCTTTCCGCCTTTTCCATGAGCTCCTCGACCGCTGTTGCTGAAACCTATCTCGCCTACGTCGGCACCTACACCGGGCCGAACAGCGCGGGGATTCATGCCTGGCGGTTTGACAGCACGACCGGCACGGCCACGTCCATTGGGCTTGTGGCCACGACGGTCAATCCCACCTTTCTGGCCATCCATCCCGACGGGAAGCACCTTTATGCCGCCAATGAAACGGATGCCTGGCAAGGCAAGCCGGGAGGCTACGTGACGGCCTACAAGATCGATAAAGCATCGGGCAAACTCACGGAACTGGGACAGCAGTCCACGGTGGGTGGCGGACCGTGTCACCTGAATGTGGATGCGACCGGAAAGGCGCTGGTGGCGGTGAACTACGGAGGCGGCAGCCTCGCCTCGTTCCCGATTCATGCCGACGGCTCCCTCGGGGCGCACGCGACGTTCATCCAACATCACGGATCCAGCGTGGATGCCTCGCGCCAGAAGGAGCCCCATGCGCATTCGGTGAATCTCTCCCCGGACAATCATTTCGCCCTGGTCTGCGATCTGGGCATGGACCAGGTGCTCTCCTATGCGATTCATCCAGCGAAGGGGACGTTGACCGAGAAGCCCGCATCCAGCGTTCGACTGCCGCCGGGATCCGGTCCAAGGCATTTGGCGTTCACGCCGGATCATCGATTCGCCTTCGTCAACGGTGAGATGCTGAGCACGGTGAGTTCGTTCCGTTTTAGTCCGGCCCACGCCGAGCTGACCCGGATCGGCACGGTCTCGACGCTGCCGGCCGACATCACTCCGGAAAAGGCCAAGGCGAATTCGACGGCCGAAGTGCGGGTGCATCCGAGCGGCAAGTTTGTCTATGTGTCCAATCGCGGACACGACTCCATCGCCGTGTTCCGTCACGATGGTCATGGCGGTCTGACCCGCGTGTCGAATGTGTCGACCGGCGGCCACACGCCGCGGAATTTCAATTTCGACCCCACCGGCCACTGGCTCTGGGCCGAGAATCAGGGGTCGGATTCGATCCTGATCTTTTCGGTCGATGCCGCGACCGGCGATCTGAAGCCCACGGGCCAGATGTTGAAGGTGGGTCAGCCGGTCTGCGTGCGCTTCGTCAAGGCGCACTAAGCGCGAGTCGGATTCACCGCGGAGGCGCGGAGGCGCAGAGGAGGAAGCGCGCAAGTTCAAAGGTAAAAGGAATG
>JANXMD010000318.1 GCA_025354845.1 Verrucomicrobiota bacterium
AGATGTCCGATGAACGTGGCCAATCCAATCGAACAGGCGATGTTTGAGCGCATCAAGGCGCGGGGTGACGGCTGGGTGTTTAGCCCAGTCGACTTCGTTGACCTCGGTGTTCGGAACGCGGTCGACAAAGCCTTGTCGCGAATGGCGGCGGGCGGCTCGGTCCGGCGCGTGGCGCGTGGGTTGTATGACGTGCCAAAGAAGCACCCCCTTGTCGGCTTGACGGCCCCCAGCATCGACCAGGTGGCCAAGGCGGTTGCCGGAAAAAGTGGCACGCGGTTGCAGCCGACCGGCGCGTATGCCGCCAACCTGCTGGGACTATCCGACCAGGTGCCCGCCAAAGTGGTCTTTCTCACCGATGGTCGCAGCAAGCGCATCCAATTGGGAAAGCTCACCATCACGCTCAAGCAGACATCGCCACGAATCATGGCAACTGCTGGAACCATCAGTGGTTCCATCATTCAGGCGCTCCGGTATCTCGGGAAGGACCACGTCACGGAGGAAACCGTCAAGCGACTCGACCGCAGACTTTCACCGGACGACCGGAAACAACTGCTGAAGGACTTGGCGTATGCCCCCGCGTGGATTGCCCTCATCATGCGGAAGCTGGCCGCTCTCGGCTGAATCATGGATGCCTTTGTCAAACTGAGCCCGGAGGAACGAAGGATATTCTTCGAGGGAGCGGCCACACCGCTCAACCTCGCGCCCCTGATGGTCAAAAGCGGATTTCTGAGGCTCAGTGATCTGCCTGAAATGCCGTGAATCAAAAAGAGCGGCCAACACAGAAAACAGAAACGAATGAGAACTCACACCTGGTTAACGCTTCTAGCCATCGCTCTTGCATCAACGAATGGGCCACTTTTCGCAGCGGACAAGGCACCTGCCGTAGACACCATTTTGAACAGATTCGTACTGGCCATTGGCGGGCGGGACGCCTGGAACAAAATCGAGTCGCGCCAGGTAACCGCTGAAATGGAGACCATGGGCGCTCAAGGCGAGTGGATCTCGACGTCCAAGTCTCCGAACCTGAGTTTCTCCCGGGTGAAGCACCCAAAGATTGGGGTGTTTGACAGCGGATTCGACGGAGTCACGGCATGGACGAAATACCAGGAAAAGGTGAGCGTCAAAAAAGGGAGTGAACTGGAGCGGGCGAAGCGGGAAGGCGATTTCTTTCAAGAGCTTCACCTGAAAACTATTTACCCCGGTTTGGCCTTCGTTGGAACCGAGGTAATTAAGGGCGAGTCCGCCAATATCCTTGAGAGCAAAGATCCTCAAATCGGGAAAGTTCGCTTTTTCTTCGGCGACAGCACGGGCCTGCTCCTTCGCCGGGAGAACAGCTTCGTCAATCCAGACGGAAAGCAAATGAGCGATGAAGCAGCCTACTCCGACTATCGGGAAGTGGATGGAATCAGGTATCCATTTCGCCAGCAGGTCACAGTCCGCGTCAGGGGCGAGGTGATCAACGAATCCAAAATGGTGGTGAAGGAGGTCAAACACAACCTGCGCATCGAGGACGGCATTTTCAAGATGCCATCCAACTGAGCTGGCGATCAGGCTTCCGCGAGGATTCGCATGGCCCGAGCAGGAAGTCCTGTTGTCTTGAGTGGCGGTTCAGTCGGACGCGGCGGTGTCGGTTGATTCTCCGGCTTTTGGCTCAGCCCATTTTGACCGCGTCGCCATTCCACGAAATCCCCCCAGAAAACAACGCCCCGAACGACGGGGAATCCCGGTGCCCGGAACCATTCGCGGGAAGTTGAATACGAGATACCCGCCAGGACTGCGAACTCCTTCGCATTGAGGGCTTGATCGAGGCGGCGCTTTTCCAGCACATCCTCAAGCCGCACATCGCTCAGTTGTTTGTCCCCTGCCATGGTGGTCAGTCTCCCCTCGTAGGCTCCGGCATTCCTCCTGCCGCCAATCGGAAGGAAATCGAAATGCCGTGCGGCCACCCCTTGCGAGGCCGCCAGGCACGCCAGGCGAGGAGCGCAGCGCAACCGATTTTTGCCCGTGATGTCGTCGTCACGGATTTGCAGTCGGGCGGTCGGGCAAAAGTGAACGAGAAAAATTGCTCAAGATTTTCCGTTCGAAATGCGGTGCTTTCGCGACAGCAACTGGGTGAAGCCGAAATCCAACAGGATAACCACCGCATGTCGCCTGGATGAGCGAGACCGCCAGGAACTGGAAGCCCGGGCTGAGAACCTAAACACGACGGTCAGCGATCTCGTGGAAAAATACGTGATTGCCGGGTTGCGCGAAGAGGACGCCAAAACCTCCATTGTTGCCATCCTCAAGGAGTTTCAAGAGGAGCTTCGTGAAACTCGCCGCGATCACGCCCTCATGGCCGCAGTGCTCCTTGCTGAGGCCGGCAAAAGAACCAGAGAAGAAGGACTCAACTGGGCCGCCCAAAACATCCGCCCTGATTAACCAGACTGGAGGTACGGCCATGATTTCCTCTTCCCCATCGATCAAGGACTCCCAGCAGTGCCGGTATTATCTGGACATGACCCAAAGCGATTACTACGCGAACCGGTACGAGCAAGCGGGATATTGGTTGGGCAAAGGCGCTGAATTATTGGGCCTCAGCGGGCCGGTCCAGGGCGAACAGCTTCAGAATCTGTTCGATGGATTTTCCCCGGACGGGAAAACCAAACTGGTTCAAAACGCTGGAAGGCCGGATCGCCAGAAAGCGCTCGATTTTGTCCCGAGTCCGGACAAGAGCGTCAGTGTCCTCTGGGCCATGGCGGATCCGGAGGAACGGTCTGTCATCGAGCGTAACCATGACGAAGCCGTGCAGGCGGTCGCAGATTTCTTCCAGGAAAACGCGGCCTTTACCCGCCGCGGGAAAGGGGGGGCGAAAGTGGAACCGGTGGCGCTGGTGATTGCCTGCTTCACACACGGCACTTCGAGGGCGATGGATATGCAGCTCCACACTCACATGGTGGTTCTGAATGTTGGAATCCGCAGCGATGGAACCACCGGCGCGCTCCACAATCACGAGTTCTTCGAGCTGAGAAAGCAAGCGGACATGGTCTATCAGACCCACCTCGCTCTGGGGTTGCGAATGGAGCTTGGGTTGAAGCTGGAGGCAGAAGGGCAATCGTTCCGAATCAAAGACGTGCCAAAAGATGTGTGCGATTTTTTCTCCAAGCGCCGTGCTGAAATCCTCGAATACATGAAGGCCCACGGATTGGAGGGGCCCGCCGCCGCAAATCTGGCCGCGTTGGAGACACGCCCGAAGAAGCGGCACGTCGAGCGTGCAGAGCTATTTAAGGAATGGCAGCGAATCGGCGCCTCCCTCGACTGGGGACCCGATCAGGCCCGGAAATCGAGCCGTGACAAGAAAGTCCGGGAAATGATGGCTCGCCTCACCGAACGAGAGTCGAGTAAGCCCTACGGCGGTCCGGGTGAAGCGAATCAGAAGGGGCCGTCGAATAAGCGGGCAGCGGATGATCAGCGAGGTCCGAAGGAGGATCGCCCCGGCGCTGGCCCTGGTGGCCAGCAGGACCAATCGACATCTGGACAAACTGAGGAGGAATCCACTTCATGGACTCGGGATCGGATGCAGAAACCCGGACAAAAAGCCTTCAAGCAAATCTCGAAGAATCGCTGTATCCTCAAACACCGACGCTGGGGGAGGATTCTCTTGAAGCAAAACCTCGGCATCGTGGAAATTCGCATTCAGATGAAAAGGCTCCAACCCAAAGCCCCGGGTTGGAACAAGGCTTCGAAGCTGGCACTCCCTTCGATTCGAATAATCCCCTGGAAAATCACCCTCTTCGACCCGGTCGCCCCACACAAGCGTCCTCAGCCCAAGGTCCTTTGGAAAAAGGGCTTCCTGTTCGCGGAGATTCGATTGCAGAAGCAACAAGTCTTCCCCAAGACCCCGGCATGGAGTCCCGGCCAGAAGTTTGTGTTGCCGCGCCTGAGCCTGGGCCTCAAGTCGTCAGAACCGCCGAAGCCCAAAAAGGCGGAAAAGCCGAAGCAAAGTGAAACGCACGGGATGGGGCACTCCCATTGACGGAACCGTGGACGCCGCACGCCTGACGGCCATCTGACGGGCTTCCGCGCCGGAGTCCGGAACTCGGGAAACTTCGTTCCGGCGCAACGCGGGGCGGATCGTGCCCTGCTCCCGACCCGCTGCGCTCCGACCAACCGCCTTCCATTCCGTTGGCGGTTCTCTGCGCTTTTGGGCTCGAATCCGATCCGTAGCCTCCAATCTCCGGGCTTGAGTTTTGGCGGCCAAACTCCACACTGCTCCAAACCGGTCAAGCATAAATCATGCACGAAAAGTGCAAAGAAAACCGTGAGTATAACTCATTGAACGAGAATGAACTTCGTCTGCCATCGGCAGGACTGCCCTGGGGTCGGATTGACGGATTCTGCC
The DNA here is from genome assembly GCA_025354845.1 of Verrucomicrobiota bacterium. Taxonomy (GTDB): domain Bacteria; phylum Verrucomicrobiota; class Verrucomicrobiia; order Limisphaerales; family UBA9464; genus CAIVQB01. Next base: position 4,382 of record JANXMD010000318.1, read on the forward strand.
TGCGCGAAATGCAGGATGCAGATGACCGTCACCGGTCTTCTGGGGTACTTTTCAAAGTCGTTCCGTCGCTTTTTTGCCAAACGACTCGGCATTAGCTGCCCGCGATGCCGGGCTTTGATCCCCGCCTTCCAGTCAACGTGTCCTGGCTGCGGCAGCGTGCTGACCGTCGAAGGGGTGTTCAAGGAAACCGTCGACCCCCACCGTGAGCGGTTCAAGGAAATGGTCGCACCGACCAACTCGAACAAACGCATTCTCCAATGGGCCTACATGCTGGGCTCGGCGCTCCTGTTTTGGATCACGTTAGGCGCGCTGGAACATCAGTACGCGGAGGGGTGGGTCCTGCACGCCCTGCTGTCAGTCATCTACCTCGCGGTTTTTCTGCTGATCTCCCTTTGGGTGGTTCCCCAAAAGACATTTTACTTCATCGCCCGCAAAGCCTCGAAACCCGTCAAGCTGGGGATTGTCTTCAATTATCTGACCGGACTCTTTTTCCTTCAGATGTATCTCACCGCGTGGTGGTCGAGGTCGTTGATGCTCGCTGGCCTTTTCGCAGCCACGTGGTTCGGAGCCTGGGTCTTTTGGGCATATCTCTGGCCGATGTCGAACATCATCGGCAACATTTTCGTCCCGCCGGAGGCGACGGAGAAACCCCACGACCCCCGCGCTCGGCAGGGGCGGAATGTCGGCGTGGACTGAAATCGCATGGCTTCATTCTGGGACTACTTCACCGAGATTACCGACGCCGACGATAAGCCGAAGTCATCCTTCTGGGACTACTTCACCGCTACGGATGAACCGGATGCTGAAACTGTCCGGTCGGTCCAAGCCGCTCCATGCGCCATTCACTTCGATGAGGACACGGTGTATTGGGCCATGCGCAACATTCCCATCACGGAGGCGGTGAAACACTTTTTGGTTTGTGGCGCGATTGGCACTGGCAAGACGACCGTGATCGATCTCTTCCTTCAGTCGATCGCGCCCAGGTTCAAACCGGGCCGCACTACACCTGAGCAGCTCATCATTTTTGACGCCAAGTGCGATATTATTCCAAGGCTCGCCTCGTTGGGATTCTCGCTCGATGAGGACAGCGAGAAGACGAACATCTGGTTGCTCAACCCGTATGACGAGCGTTCAGCAACCTGGTCGATTGCCGAGGCGGTAAAATCTCCACTGATGGCTCAGCATTTCGCGGCCCTGCTGGTGCCGGAGGAAAAGCACAGCAACGCGCCATTTTTCTGGACGGCTTCCCGCCAGCTCGTGTACGCGGTGCTCTTGGCGCTTAACCGCATCGACGGGACCGAGTGGTCGTTACGGGACCTGCTTTGCGCCTTGAGCTCGCGCGAGCGGATTTCGCAGATCACCGAGATGCATCCCCGGGCCAAGGAAATCGCCTCCGCCGTTCTCTCCGACAAGCAGCATTCCTCGGGTGTTATTTCAACCTTGGCAACCAAACTGAGTCCGCTCGAACAAGTGGCCGCGCTT
>JANXMD010000320.1 GCA_025354845.1 Verrucomicrobiota bacterium
CGACGCAACCTCGCCTTGGGAAAACGGCGGGAAAGCTGATCCTCGACTCGCTCGGTCCCGGCGCCGGAAAATCGGATGCCCGGATCGCCGCACTCCGGGCCGGGGCACTTGGAGGGGACCTTCTCCTCGTGGCCGCAGATATGGCAGAGGAGCTTCTGAGCGTTGCGATGATAGGTCAGGGATACGCTGCAATTGGGGCAACCGGCCACGTAGCCGCACTTCTTGCATTGCAGGCTCGTGGAATACCCGCGGCGATTGAGAAAGAGCATCGTCTGCTCGCCGCGCTCCAGGCGCTGGGTGATGGCTTCAACTAGGCGACGGGAGAACAGCGGCGGCGGTCCGCCCCCGCGGCTTTGTTCCTGACGCATGTCCACGATTCGCACCACCGGCAGCTTCATCTCAGTGGCGCGGTTCGGCAGGGTGACCAGCCGATACTTCTTCCGCAGCGCGTTGTGATAGCTCTCCAACGATGGCGTCGCCGAACCCAACACCACCACTGCTCCCTCCCTTTGGCCGCGCACCACGGCGACGTCGCGGGCATGATACCGCGGCGTCTCCTCTTGTTTATAGGAATGCTCGTGCTCCTCATCGACCACGATCAACCCAAGCGGCTCGACTGGCGCAAACACCGCCGAGCGCGCACCAATCACGATCCGCGCCCTGCCCTGGCGGATCTTGTGCCATTCGTCATGACGCTCCCCCGCGCTCAGATGCGAATGGAGCACCGCCACCAAGGTCTGCAGCGGACCGCTGGAGAAGCGCGACTTGAACCGCTCCACCGTTTGCGGGGTGAGCGCGATTTCGGGCACCAGCACGATGGCGCCGCGCCCGTTCTTCAGCGCGTGGGCCATGGCCTGGAGGTACACCTCGGTCTTTCCGGATCCAGTGACGCCATGCAGCAGGAAAGTCTGCGAGGCCGTCGCGTGCGCGGGCGGAGCCTTTGGAGCCCGGTCCGGGGAATCGGAAGTCGCCATCGCCACATCCATGGCAGCGATGATCTGCTCCAGCGCCGCCTGCTGGTCCGGGTTCAGGGGGATTGGCAGGCTCGGTACCAGCACGTCCTGCGCGTGCGGATCCCGTTCCGAAATTTTGGCCGCAATCCGCAACAGGCCGAGATCTTCAAGCTTTCGCACCGTGGCGGGAGTGGTCTCGGCGAGGCGGATCAATTCCTGGAGCGGCAACTCGCGCCACTCCTCTACCACGCGGAAGACCGCCTCTTGGCGTGCGGTGAGCTTCGGCGAGGCCCCTGCCGACGGAAGGAGCGTCACCTGCAACCGTTCGCGCCACCCGTCTTCCTCCTTGCGCACGGCATCGGGTAGCACGCTCTTCAACGCCAACTCCAGCGGGCAGCAATAGTAGCTGGCAATCCAGCGTGCGAGATCGAGGACACGCGGCGTGACCAGGCTCTGGGCGCCGATGACCTTGCGAATGGGCTTGAGTCCGGGTTGATCGGAGGTCGGCCGAACCTCGGTAACCACGCCGAGCAGCTCGCGGGCGCCAAACGGGACCCGGACACGCGTGCCCACTTCCACCTGGGAGTCCCATTGCGCGGGCACCAGGTAGTCGAACTCCCGCCCCAGGGCGATATCCAGGGAGACACGAACCACCATTTGCGATGCGATCAGAGTGGGGAAGCCGGCTGAGGAAAAGATGAATCCACAGCCGGTCCGAAAAGGGTCAGCGGGACGCCTTTTTGAGTGAGGCCAAATACTCCAGAAGGTCGATGAACTCCTGCGGGGTCATCGCCTGCTGCAGTCCGGCCGGCATGATGGACAACGCCTGCTTCTCGCGCTTGGAGACGTCCACCTTCTTGAGCCGGTTAACCGCGCCTCCCTGGAGCTTCACGGAAAGTTCCTGCTCCGTCTCCCCGACGATAAGCCCGGTGAGATCGTCCCCGTTCTTGAGCTGAATGGCCCAGGCCTCAAAGCCAAAGGAGATCCCGGCGCTTGGATCCAGGATCGCCTCGGCCAACGCCTCGCGACCCAGCTTGGTGCCGATCTCGGAAAGGTTCGGACCAAAATCGACCCCCTCACCATTGACCTGATGGCATTGGATACACCCGACATCGACACGCCGAAAGACGGCGGCTCCGCGCACCGCATCCCCGGCGCGCTTCACCAACTCGGTCATGGGTGGCAGCGGATCGGCTCCCTTGGCTGCGGGCGCCGGAAAAAGTTGCCCCGCCTCGGTCCGCACCGCCGGCCATCGGCTGGCCCGGAGCAAACCGCCAGCGACAAAGCGCAGGTCGTCGGCGAGTCGGTTGGATCGGGCGAGTCCCAGCAAGGACTGGGCCCCGTCTTGAACCCGGGCCAATGCCGTTACCGCGGCGCGGCGGACCTCCACGGGTTGGGCTACGTCGGCAACCAAGGGCAATACCGCGGGAATCAGGCGATGATCCTCAGTCTCCCCAACGACCTTGAGAATCGCCGCAGTCCGGGCCGGCGGGCCACTCAGCGCCGATCCGAGTTCTCCGGGAGGCGGTCCATCCAGAAGCAGACGGGCGGCATCCACAGCGGCCGACGACTCGGGGTGCGCCATCAGGAATTCCCGCACCGCAACCTCCTGGCCTGCCACCTTGAAATCCCGCACCAACCCGATGAACTCAGGCTCGCCCCGAACCTGGCCAAGGATCCGCTCCAAGGCCTTCTTCAACGCCGGATTCCCCTCCACGTCGGCCCCCTTCAACCGCCCAAGAGCCTCGAGCGCCACGCGGGTCCGCTCGTCAACCGCGCCGCGGACGGGCACCCCAACACCCGAGAAAACGGCAAGCATGAGGGCGGCGAGACCGAGAAATCCAACGGCCTTCGTCAGGCAGGTTTTCGGGGAAAAAAGGGGCGTCGGGTTCCGAATCATGGCGAGCTGGCCCGCGACCGAACCCGATCTCGGACAGCGTGTCAACCGACCACCCTGCGCCTACTCTCCGGACTTTGAACAATTTCCCACGGAAGGCGTCTGTTTCGCGATCTCCGAAACAATTCCTGTTCCCATTTGTTGAAAGGAGATGAAGCTCTCGCCGCTGCCACCCTGAAAGGACGTTTTCTCTCGTGACCTCCTCCCCATCGCCCACGACGGACTCGCCCCTCGTCACCGCTGCCGCCGACGGAGCCGGCGAAGCAGCGCGACTCGTTCCCCCGGAATTCGCCAAACAGCACTCCCTGCTGCCGATCGCCGTCCGAGGCGGGGTTTTGGTGGTCGCCGCGGCCGGTCCTGTATCCACGGACGTCCTTGAGGATCTGCGTCTGCTCACCGGTCTCGAAGTGTCCCTGGAAACCTCCACCTCCCAAGCGGTGTCCGAGGGCATCACCGATCGGTACCAGGTAACGGTCGAGCGCATGATCGAAGACCTCGGTGCGGATGCCGCCGCCGCCGCCGAGGGAAAGAACCTCCACGACATCGAGGTGATGGCCAACGAGCCCACCGTCGTGAATCTGGTAAACGTGATCATCGCCACCGCCCTGCGCGAGCGGGCGAGCGACATTCACCTGTTGCCCTTCGAAAAAGCGATCCAACTCCGCTACCGGGTGGACGGACTACTCCAGGAAAAGCCCCCTCCCCCGCGTCAACTGCACGCCGCGATTGTCTCCCGCATCAAGATCATGGCGGAGATGAACATCGCGGAACGCTTCCTCCCGCAGGACGGACACATTCAGATTAATCACCGCGGCGCCCGCGTGGACATCCGCGTCGGCACGCTGCCGACCATCTACGGCGAAAGCGTGGTGATGCGTCTTCTGGAGAAGGATTCGCGCCTGCAACGCCCGGAGGACCTCGGCCTGGATCCGGCGCGGGCCGCCGTCCTACGCCGTCTTTCCGAAAAGCCGCACGGCCTCTTCCTCACCACCGGCCCCACTGGCAGCGGCAAGACCACGACCCTCTACTCCATCCTGCAGGCCACCTACCGGGTGGAAAAGAAGGTGATCACCATCGAAGACCCGGTGGAATACGAGCTCCCCGGCGTCGCGCAAATTCCCGTGAAACCGGGCCGCGGATTCACTTTTGCCACCGGCCTCCGCGCTATTCTTCGTCAGGATCCCAATGTGGTAATGGTCGGAGAAATCCGCGATGCCGAGACCGCCGAGATCGCCATCCGCGCCGCGCTGACGGGTCACCAGGTGTTTAGCACGCTGCACACCAACGACGCAGCGGGCGCGGTCACCCGGCTCATCGACATGGGCATCGAACCCTTCCTCGTCGCCTCCTCGCTGGAGGGCGTCCTCGCGCAGCGACTGGTCCGTCGACTTTGCCCCGCCTGCCGCAAGCCGGCACCCGCCTCGGAAGGGGTCCGCGAAAACTTCCGCATTCCCCCCGGCGAGTACTGGGCCGCCGTGGGCTGTGAGGAATGCCGCGGGACCGGCTACCGCGGGCGCATCGGCATCTTTGAACTGTTGGAGATCACGCCCGCCCTTCACGAATTGATCCTTCAACGTCGCTCGAGTGCGGAACTCAAAGCGGCGGTGCGCGATACCATGATCACCCTGTTCGAAGATGGAATTCGCAAGGCGGCCGACGGCGTGACCACGCTGGAAGAGGTAGTCCGCGTCTGCGCGGGTGACGTTCAGGAATAACCGCATGGCCGCCTTTCGCTATCAGGCAATGCAGGGGTCGGGCGCCGGAGTCCAGGGCATCTTGGAAGCCGAGGACAGGCGTGCCGCGTTGCGTCAACTGTCGGAGCGCGGCCTGTTTCCGTCGCTCCTCGAACCCTGCGGTCCCGAAGGCGGCCGCATTGTCGCCCCGCGAAAATCCGCCCCGGTCGCATCGGGTGCAGCAACCCCGGCGTCTCCCGCAACGCCTGCTGCCTCCGGAGGGATCCGTTTCGGCAGCGGCGTGCGCCGCCGGGAAGTCACGGCCTTCTCTCGCGAATTGTCGGCACTCCTTGAAGCCGGCATTCCCATTCCGCAGGCCCTCGAGGGCATCGCGGCGGAAGAATCGAACCCTGCCTTCCGCGAGGTGATTGACTCGATTTCCCACGAGGTGAAGACCGGAGTGTCGCTTTCGGTGGCCATGGGCAAGTTCCCCAAGCTCTTCAGCAGCCTCTACGTCAGCATGGTGCAGGTGGGCGAGGAGGCCGGCGCGCTGCCCAAGGTGATGAACGACCTGGCCGATTTATTGGAGCACGACGATGAAGTGCGCAGCGAGGTCACCTCGGCCATCGCCTATCCGCTGTTCGTGCTCGGGTTCGGCATCGTGACAGTGATGATCCTTCTTACCGTCGTCCTGCCGAAACTCTTCGCCATGCTGGAGGAGATGCTCGACACCCTTCCGCTGCCCACGCTGATCCTGCTGCGCGTGAGTGGCCTGTTTTCCCACTACTGGTGGTTGATCGGTCTCGGCGTCGCGGCCGCCGTCGCCGGATTGCGCGCTTACCGAAAAACGCCGAATGGCGCCCGGGCCTGGGACCAATTCGTCCTGCGCATCCCCGCTATCGGTACCATGATCCGATCCTCCGCCCTGAGCCGGTTCGCCCGCACTCTCGGAATCCTAGTGAAGAGCGGCGTGTCGCTGCTGCCGGCGCTCAAAATCGTGGAATCTACCGTGGGCAACCGAGTCATCGCCTCCCAGATCGCCCAGGTCGCCGAGGAAACCCGCGGCGGCGATTCGCTCGCCGGACCGTTGAGAAAGTTGGGGATCTTCCCAAGAAACGCGGTCCAGATGATCGCCGCCGGCGAAGAGTCCGGGCAACTCGACGAAATGCTCAGCAAGGTGGCGCAGATCGAGGAACGCCACCTCCGCGCCAAAACCAAAACCGTGATCTCGCTGCTAGCCCCGATTCTCATCCTCATCGTCGGCGGCGTGGTCGGCTTCATGGTGATCGCCATCCTGCTCCCCATCTTCCGAATGAGCCGCGGCATCCACTAACTCCGCCGTATCTCCGATCTCCGATCTCCCATCTCCGAACTTCGATCTCCGATTCCCGATCTCCGATTCCCATGACCTCCCGAAACCAACCCCATCGTCGTCGTCGCCAATCCGCCTTCACGCTGCTCGAGATCATGGTCGTCGTGATCATCCTCGGCGTCCTCGCGGCGACCATCATCCCGCAGTTCATGGGGTCTACCCAGGAAGCCAAGGTCAGCGCAGCCAAGGCGCACGTCGCGGTGCTGGAGACTGCCGTGGAACAGTTTTACCTTCACATGGACCGCTATCCGACTCAGGACGAGGGTCTCTCCATTCTCGAGAAGGCGCCGATCAATGACGCCGCCAAGTGGCGTGGGCCCTACATCAAGCAGTTGCGGAAGGATCCCTGGAACCGTCCCTACCAGTACCGCCGACCCGGAACACATCATCCTTCCAGCTACGATCTCTGGTCCCAAGGTGCCGACGGCGTCGATGGCGGTGAAGGGGACAACGCCGACATCGGCAACTGGCAATAACCCGGATCCACGCCGGCACTCCCATGAAGGCCCCACCCGACCTGGAATCCCGATCTCACGGGAAGTGGTCGGCATTCACCCTCATCGAGTTGATGGTGGTGCTCGCGCTCATCGGTATTCTCAGCGCAGTGCTGTTGCCGGAAATGCGCGGAAGCCTGCAGGAGGTCCAGCTTCGATCCAGTGCGCGCAAGCTCGCCGAAGCCTGCGATCTGGCCTTCAGTCAGTCGGTCGCAACCGGAAGGACGCTCCGGCTTGAATGGGATCGCACCGCGGGAAAGTACCGTGTGATCCACGATCCGGAAGAGTCCCGGCCGCGCGCAGGGTCCGGCACGGAAGCCCGGGCGGACGGCCCAGTTGATTTTCCCGGAGCCGCCGGGACCATCGACCCGCGCATCACGGTGGACCTGCACCGCCTCGGTGCCGGATCCGGGAATGGCATTGGAACCGACGGACGCCGCGGCGGAATACCCACGGGCATGGATTCGCGGGTCGCCACCGGCGCCTCCGCGACCGCAATTGAGTTTCGACCGGATGGCACTGCCGATGCCTCCGAGTTCGTGCTCCAGGACCGCGCGGGCTTCCGGCTCGCGCTTCGATTGAACCCGATCACCTCGCGAATCCGGATCAGCGAACTGCCCCGGCTATGATTCGTCGCCGCCGCCACCGTCGGTGCGGATTTTCCCTCATCGAAGTGATGGTGGCGGTGTTCATCCTGGCCGTCGCCGTGGTCGGACTCACCCGGGGTCTCACCACCGCGCTGGGCTCCAGCAAGGACGCCGAACTCTATTCTATGGCCGTGCAGCTCGCCGAGAG
>JANXMD010000333.1 GCA_025354845.1 Verrucomicrobiota bacterium
CGCGGCCCTCGTTGTTCCGGCCGCGAGCCAAGCGAGTGATCTTCCTCTTCATGCACGGCGGCCCGTCGCATGTGGACACCTTTGACTACAAGCCGCTGCTTATCCGCGATTCCGGCAAGCCGCTGCCCTTCGAGAAACCGCGCATCCAATTTGCCAAGACCTCCAATCTCCGCGCCTCGCCGTGGGCGTTTCGGCGTTACGGTCAGTCGGGCGCCTGGGTGAGTGACCTTTTTCCGAAGGTGGGGGCCTGTGCCGATGACCTGTGTTTCGTCAAGTCGGTGCACGGCACCAACGAGGCGCACGGCGGCGCGCTGCTCAAGCTGCACACAGGATCGGACACCTTCGTGCGGCCGAGCATGGGATCGGGCGAGGACTCGGCGAGAAACGCGCGAATCTCATCCGGCGTGGGGGGCAGTCCAGTGAGGTCATAGGTGACCCGGCGAATCAGAGTTCGTCGATCCGCCTCGGGCGAAAACCGAAGCCCGCGTTCACGGAGCCGCTCGTCGAGGAAACGATCCAAGGGCTGTCGCCCCCCGGACCACGCCGGGACTGGCGGGTTGCGGATCGGCTGGAAGGCCCAGTGCGCGGTCTCCGCCGCGATCATCCCCAACGAGGAAAGCATCCATCCCAGGACCGCCCAGCGAAGGCATTCCCCTCGCCAGATTTGGTGAACGGTTGGGCGCGACATGGGCATCGAACGTTTATCGACCGTAAACCGATCGATCTCATTCGGAAAACGTCATCTTCTTACGCAAATCTCAAGCGGACGGATAGGGGCTTGCGTTCCAAATGAACTTGCTGACACTGCCAAGCCATGGGGCGGTTTCGCTGCACACCAATCCGCGCAAGCGCCGGTTCGCTCCTTCTTGCCGCCGCTCTGATTCCCGCGCACGCGGACGATTCCAGCGCTTCGATCGCCGAACAGTTGCAGCAGCTTCGGCAGCAGAATTCCGCCCTTCAGGAACAGCTCCACAAGCAACAGCAGGTCATCGACGACCTCGGCAAACGGGTGGAACAGCTTCAATCCACCACAACGGAACGCCGCGAAACCTCGGCCCATGAGCCTCTCGATGTCGAAGGCTCCGCCGCGGCGCTGACGAAGACCACCTTAGGGAAGATTCATCTCGGGGGTGATGGCGCCGTGGCGTTCTTCAACTCCCAAGCGCACGGCCAGTTCGCCAGCTCGGATTTCCGCGTGGACGAGGCCCGGCTCTTTCTCGAGGCACCGATCTGGAACGAGGTCTATCTCTACAGCGAGCTGCTGCTCTATCAGCGTGAGGAACCCGATTTGTCGCTGCGCGCAGGCGAGTTCTACCTCGACGCCGAAAACCTCTCGCGCCTGTGGGGACAAGACCGGCAGCTCAATCTTCGGGCGGGCCGCCTGAACATCCCGTTCGGCGAGGAGTATCTCCACCGACATGCACTGGAGAATCCGCTCATCTCCCATTCGTTAATCGATCTTTGGGGCGTGAACGAGGGGATCGAAGCGTACGGGTCTTTAGGACAACTAGCCTATGTGGTCGCGGTGCAGAACGGGCCGCTCGATCTGGCGGACGACTTCACCGGGGACAAGATGGTCACCGGAAGGCTGTCCTACGATCCGACAAAATGGCTCCATTTCAGCGGCAGTGCCTCGCGAACCGGCGCCATCGACGTCAAGCGGGAGAAGTTCTCGGCCTACTGGATCGGACCGGGGTTTATCCGATCGATCGGCTCTCCGGCCGTCACCCGCTTTCAAGCGAATTTGCTCGAAGGCGACGTCCAGGTCCGGCTGCCGCACACCACGCTCAAGTCGGCCGGCGGTGTGGTCGATTATTCAGATAATGATCAACCCGCCTCGAACACCCGGCAGATCGCCTACTACAGCGTCGAGGCGATTCACTCCTTATATGACGGACTGCATGTGGCAGCCCGGTGGAGCCAGTTGTATGCTCCAGACGGCTATGCGGTCGCGGGGATCGGTAACGTGGGGGCATTCGCCTTCAGCCCCAAGATGACCACCGAACTGCACCTGCTCAGCCTGGGCATCGGATATCGGTGGAGTCCCCAGCTCGTGTTCAAGGTAGAGTATTCCCTGGAATCAGGACGTACTCTGGACGGCAAACCACGCACCCATGAAAATCTGTTCGGCGCCACCGCGGCGTTCGGATTCTAGCATGCGTTTTCTGTTCCTCCTGCTGCTGGGTGTCACTGCTGGAAACATCCGTGCCGGCACCCTGCAGGGGACTGTCCGCGCTCAGCCTCGGGAGGGATCGGTAGACACCGCGTCGGCACCCGGGGCGTACGACAGCCGGAAGTACAAGTTTGTGGAGCGGGTGGACTACGCGCATCTCAGCGACTTCGTCGTTTATCTCGACGGCCCCGTCGGAGCCAACTCCATCCGCCCGTCCAGCCCGCCGATCAAGCCGGTCGGCAAAGTGCTTCAGAAGGGTGCGGTCTTCAGCCCCCATGTACTCCCGGTGCAAGTCGGCACGACGGTGGAGTGGCCCAATTTCGACGACATCTTTCACAACGTCTTTTCCTATTCCGACGCCAAACCGTTTGATCTCGGTCTGTACAAGCATCCCGAGCTGAAATCGGTGGTCTTTGACCATCCGGGCCGGGTGGATGTGTTCTGCTCGATCCACAAATCCATGAACTGCATCGTGCTGGTTCTGGAAACACCCTTCTTCGCGACCGTCGATGAGCGCGGCCGGTTCGAGATCAGCGGCATCCCTGCGGGGGGCTACCGCTTCAAGGCCTGGCATGAGCGGCTGCCCGCGCAAACCCGCGAGATCAGCATTCCGGAATCTGGAATCGTGCACATCGACTTCACCCTGGGGGTGGGAACGCTTCCTAAATATTGACCTCGCATGAAGCCGACCCTGAGGCGTCCTTGGTCGAGCTTTCAGGTCAAGATTCTGGTTCCGGTGGTCGGTGTCATGGGAGTGCTGGCGGTCGTGCCGATGTGGTTTGCGAGCCGTCACATGGCGGCGCAGCTCTCCGCCGGCGCCGCGGCAAACGCCACGACGGCGGTGGGCATTTTCCAAAGCCAGCAGGTCATTCGAGCCAACAATCTCCTGCTCCGCTACGGGGATCTGACGAGCGAACCCCGGTTTCGCGCAGTCGCGCAGCAACACGACGCCGCCACCCTCGCCTTCTCGTTGAAGGAGCTTCTCGGAGATCTGGGAGCGGACTTCGCGTTGTACACGGAAGCGGATTACCGGGTCTTCACCAACTCCGAAGCCCTGCCCGGTCCTGCGGCCCGGTACGGTGCCGCAGCCGCCGATTCCGCCGCGGAAGCACTGCGCGGCACCAAGAACTCGACCACCGTGGCCGTCGACCGTCGGATCTATGAATTCCATTCAGTGCCGGTGTCGATCGGCAACTCCGTCTTGGGCGCCGTCACCCTCGGCCGGGAACTGGGTCGCGATGCGGTCGCCGAATTCGCCCGGTTGACCCGGAGTCAACTGGTCCTGCTTGCCGACGGCAACATCGCCGCATCGACCCTCGATTCCCCGGACCTCCTCGCCGAACTGGCCCCGCTTCGCGCCCAGGGAGCCCAACGCGCGGGCGCCCTGCCGGTCACGGTGAAGGGCGAACACTACGTGGGCGTGATTGGCACCCTCGCCAGCTCCCGACCGGATCATCCGCTCGAATACGTCCTGCTCTCCTCGTTCGAGGGCCCCCTTACTTCGCTTCGCCGTTCCCAGCGAACGCTCCTCGGCATGCAGATCGTGGTCATCTTTGTGGGAGTCAGTGGCGTGGCCTTTGCGATCCGACGCGTGTCCCGGCCACTGCGCGACCTCCGCGATACCGCCGAGGCGGTGGGGCACGGGGATTTCTCCAGGCGAGTTCGGGTCCAATCCTACGACGAATGTGGAGAGCTCGCGGTGGTCTTCAATCAGATGACGACCAATCTCCTCGCATCGCGGGCCGAGCTCGAGGAGACCGTGGCCACGCTTCAGGCCACACAAACCCAGTTGGTCCAAAGCGAAAAGCTCCGGGCGCTTGGCACTCTCGCTGGAGGCATTGCCCACGATTTCAATAACATCCTCGGGGCGATCCTTGGATTCGGGGAACTCGCGCTCCGCGATTCCCCCGCCGGCACCCGCAATGAACGCAGCCTGAAACAGATCATGACCGCCGGCCAGCGGGCCAAACTCCTGGTGCGGCAGATTCTCTCCTTCAGCCGTCAGAGTGAACCGCGCCTGGAGACGGTCCGGCTCGCCAGCATCCTCGAAGAAACCGTCAACCTGCTGCGCGCAACCCTCCCTCCCAACGTCCAGATCGGGACACGCGTGGACCTCTCGGAGGACGCCACCACTGGCGACCCGACCCAACTCCATCAGATCCTCGTCAATCTGGGCACCAACGCCGCATATGCGATGCGCAAAACGGGGGGGATGCTGACCTACACTCTTGCCTCCTATCAGGTCGAGGCCGGCGCTCCCGATGTGCCTCCGCGGCTGGAGCCGGGCCGCTACCTGCGGGTCGAGGTCACCGACACCGGCCACGGAATCGAGCCGGCCATGTTGGGACGTATTTTCGACCCGTTCTTCACCACCAAGCCGGTTGGAGAGGGAACCGGGCTCGGCCTCTCCGTGGCGCACGGAATCATCCACCAGCACGGCGGCGAAATCTCGGTCGCCAGCACCTTGGGAAAAGGCACCACCTTTACCGTGTGGCTCCCCTACCGGGCGCCCGTGGACAGCGCGACCCCACCCGGGCCGGAACGATTGATCCGCGGAGTCGGACGGATCCTGGTGGTCGATGACGACGAACCGATCGCCGACATGTTGACCCAGCATCTGCGGGATCTGGGGTACGAGGTCAGCACCCGTGAGGACAGCGTGGTGGCACTTGAAACCATTCGAACCATGGAGCCGCCGTTCGATCTGGTCATCACCGACCTCTCCATGCCACGTCTCTCCGGGCTGGAACTGAGCGCCGCCATCTTCCATCTGCGGCCCGAAACGGGAGTGATCGTGTGCACCGGCTCCACCGATCCGCACGGCCTGGAAACGGATCTCCCGCCTGGCATCGGCGCCTTGATCCTCAAGCCCATCGATTTCGTTGAATTGAGCCGCGCGATCAATAGGGTCCTGTCCACCAGACCAAGCACCACCCAGTCCATCCCATGAGCCGAATTCTGGTCATCGACGACGATCAACAGGTCCGGGCGCTTCTGTGGGAGATTCTCACCGACGAGGGCCATGAGGTGATTGAGGCCGCCGACGGGGTTGAAGGCATGCGCAAGTTTCGCGACCAGCCGACCGATCTCGTGATCACCGATCTGATCATGCCCGAACGAGAGGGGCTGGAGATCATCAACCAACTCCGCCGCGAATTCCCCAGCCTTGGGGTCATCGCCATCTCCGGCGGCGGCCGCGTCGGTGCCTCCGACTACCTGCCCATCGCCCATATGCTCGGTGCCCGAAAGGTCATCGCCAAGCCGTTCAGCGCCGGCGAGATCTTACAGGCCGTCCAGGAATTACTCCCTCCGTCCAGGACCTGACGTCCTTCCGCAACCCGGACGGTGCCGCAATTCTCCGGGAAACGGCGCGGCGCTTCCGGAGTCGATTCCCGCGCTTTAAGTCAGTGACTGAGCGGCTTCATTTGTTGCGCCCCTTTGAAGTCCCCCAAAGCTCCTTGATTGTATCCTCGGTATTCCAGCCGTTGGGGCACGCCTCGCTCCGCGTGTTCGCCCAATACCAGCGCGGCCCGTCGGGCGTTCCCGGCGTGATGACGCGACTGCCGGGCATCTGGAGATGGCCGTTCGGATCGGTGTCCTTGACCCATTGCCACGCGTAGCGCAGCCAGTCGTTGCGTTCCTTTTCGGGCATGAGCGCAAACCACGTGATTTCATCCCATCCCCAGATGAAGGGGGACTTGCTCGGCTGGCCCGGAGTGCTCCTTCCGAAGTTGTCGAATTCGACCAGGAAGGGCAGGTGCTCGCACGACCAACCGCTCGGCGTGAGGCCGCCCTTGCTCTTCGTGAAGAGGGAATCCGCGTAGCCGACCTTGAGAACTCCCCTGTGTGGCCGGTCCGGGACTTCGGTGATGCGCAGGGGAAAGGAATGAAAATCAAACAGCAGCCTGCCGCCCTCGACATAACCTCCGGTCGGAGTGTGGGCGTCGCAGACGAGGAAATGTCGTCGCGCGTGCAGGCGGGCGTAGGCTCGGACACGACCGAGCAGGTCCAGCCAGCCGGCGTGGCCGGGATCATTCTTGTCCATCAGCCCGACCTGGCCGAAGTGGATGGCCTCAATCCCCACGTCGATGTAGCTGGTGACGAGATAATAAAACCACATCCGCGTCTCCAGCCGGCTCATGTCGGGCACAGAACCGTTGCCGCCCCAGTGGCCAACAAAGCGCCCGTTGGTATAGAGCATGTCGTCGTAACGAAACGTGCGGTTCGTCACCGCTTGGCTGAATTCGCGGAACACCGGTTCCGGAACCGAAACCGTCTCCACGCCCCGTGTGACAATCTCAAACGCCGCCGCCTGCAAAAGGATCTCAGGATCGGCCTGATGCAGCGCGGCGGCGTAGGGCTTCGCTGTTTCCAAAAAGGCGGACAAGTTCTTCTCCCGTCCCCAGACCATGAGTGCGCGGCCCACGAGCTTGGTTTTGGTCTCGAGAATCAGCCGCAGGTTGTCTCGCGGATCGACACCCCGGCTGTTGCGCGGCTGGGTCAGATCGTCGTGCAGCAACTCAGTGAACGAGATGGAGCGGGAAAGATAGTTCTCCAGCACCGGTCGCGACATCGAGCCATCGAAACGGAACTCCTGCGCCGACGACAGGAACGCGCAGAGCCCGCAGGCGGCGAGGAGAGCGCCGATAAAGTTCATTTTTACTCTCATGGCGTGCGTCATTCTAAAGGAACTCTCGAAGGCCGCAAACGGTTCGCACCCCGGGGGAATCCCATTCCGGGTCAGCGGGCTTTCCCGACGATGAAATCCACGACCGGCTTCGGGTCGCGCGGCGCGAGCGGGTAGTGGCCATCACCTTCCTTGAAGACGACCACGATGGAGCCGCCGAGTTCCTGATAGCGTTTCTCAACCAAGCGAGTGTTCGCGTCGAGCGCGGGATCGAGGCTGCCACAAACGTGGAGGAGCGGCACGCCGGCTTTGGCGAGCGGCGCGAGATGATCGAGCAGTGGCATCGTTGCCATGACGCTGCGCAGGACGGGATTCTCACCATAGATGCAAGAGACCTTCTCCGGGTTCTCGATGGCCCAGGCGTAGGCGTCACCCGCCGAGCGGCCCGCACCTTCAAGCACCGGCATCTTCGAAAACCCGTGGTCAGTCAGGTGCTTGTAGACGTTGTTCCAGTGCGCGAGCACCGGACCGTCGGCGTTGTAGGAAACCGGGCCAGTGACAATGTGAAATCCCTTCGCCAGCAACGCCAGATCCACCACGGCATCGCGCGAGACCACTTCTGACCGAAACACCCAGGGCCTTCCAGCTGCCGCCGTCTTCGGCACGATGACAGTGATGGCTCCTTCGACGCCGGTGAGTTCAAAGGACCAACGGTCGTAGCATTCCGAGAAGGCCGGGCCGCGAACGGTGATGAACGTCCCCTCCGTTGGGAAGTCGCGGTAGGAGTTCTCCAGGCCGTAGAAGGAATTCCGGGTAATCCGCCCGTCCAGGTAATCCGGCGCGACGACGTTGGCCGGCTGCACACTCTGCGTGAGGAAATCCGCGATCGGTTTGGGGTCGCGCAGGCTGTGTGGATGATGCCCGGCACCGTCTTTGATCATCACCGAGATGCGCCCGCCAAGCTCGTGATAGATGCCCTCGATGGCCGCCGAGTATCGGCCCAGCAGCGGGTCAATGCTGCCGCAGACATGGAGCAGCGGCACGTCGTTGGTGGCGAGTCCACCGAGCCGCGCGAGCAGCTCGCGGTTGCCGCCGGGATTGTCGGCGTAGATGCAGGAAACTTTGTCAGGATTGGCTGTGGCCCAAGTGTAGGCGTATTCACCGCCCCGACTCATGCCAATGAATGCGGGTTTCCTCGACAGCCCGTGTTGTTCAGTGAGGAATGCATACCACGCATCCCATTCCCGGCCCGGCCGCAACGTGGCGTTGGCCGAGATGTAGGCGACATGAAAGCCACGGCGGAGCAGCTCTATCTCGGTCTGCGATTGATGATCCCAATAGCAACCGCGCCAGGACCACGGATGGCCGGGCGCGGCCCGCTTCGGCACGATCACCAGACACCGCCGCTCGCCTTTCGCCGGATCCTTGACGCCAAACCGTTCGCCTTCGAGAGCCCTGAACGGTTTGATGGCAAGCGTCTCTTCATTCATTACGAAGTCGTAACGATCGAAGCCGTCGTGCCACGCCGATTTCTCACCGGCGAAGGGAGCGGATGAATCCGCCGCCTGCGCTAACACTGAACGGCAGAGAATCTCAGAAAAGACCGCGACCACCGACCAGACCAGCGCCGTGGGGAATCTTGAGTTCATGATTTTCATCTCGATTGCTGCCGCGTCTCCAGATCGTTTTCTGGCAACGGCATCGACACGCGTCGGCCGGCATTTACATTATACGGCCGTATC
>JANXMD010000364.1 GCA_025354845.1 Verrucomicrobiota bacterium
GTCGATCGCGCCCGGCGTCGACTGGCGGCCAAGCGGGGAGCGGGTGCGGAGCGGGTCGTTGTCGATGGGTTGGATCTGCCCGGGCCGGTCGAGGACGATCAGGTGGTGGCCCTGAGCGAGGCGTTGGAGAAGCTGATGGTGGTGGAGCCAAGGAAGGCGGAATTGGTGAAGCTTCGCTACTTCGCCGGGTTGACCTTCGAGGAAGCGGCGGCAGTGCTCGGGGTCTCGGTGCCCACGGCGAAGACGTGGTGGGCGTATGCACGCGCCTGGCTTGCGGTTGAAATCCGGAAGGCGGGGTGAGCGGCGGCGGTGACCAGGAATCGGCGGCCCTACTGTGCACTGACCTACGGACTACTGATCACGGTTCACTCCCTCTCCCACTACCCCACTCGCTGCGCCGGGATGACGATTCGGCTGCGCCGGGCGTGACGGGCCTCGAGTTCGTGGATGGACTCGACAACGAGCGGCAGGTTCATCTCGTGGACTTCGAAGCCGCGACCGATTTCGCGCAGCAAGGTGATGGTCAACTCGCCGCCGAGGTGCTCGCGAAACTCTTCCAGTCCGGCGATCACCAAGAGTTGATCGTTCTCGTCGCGGTGCAGCAACTCGCTGGCGAACAGGTCGAATCCCACCCGCTCCAGCAGCGTGAGAATGCGTTCCGCCTGGGCGCTGGACAAGAATCCAGCCCGGCGCGCGTAGAGGACGTCGAGTGCGATGCCTACGGCCACCGCTTCACCGTGACGCATGCGGTACTCGGACAGTTGCTCCAGTTTGTGCGCGGCCCAGTGCCCGAAATCCAGCGGGCGGGCGTTGCCCATTTCAAAGGGATCGCCTCCCGTGGCGATGTGATTCAGATGCAGCTCGGCGCTGCGGTGGATCAGTGCGTGCATCGCCGCCGGCTCAAAGGCGGCCAACCGGTCGGCATCCCGTTCGATCTGTTGAAAAAATGCCGCGTCGCGAATGCACGCCACCTTCACTGCTTCCACGTACCCGGCCCGTTTGTCGCGAGCGGAGAGCGTCTCCAGAAACTGGAAGTCGTTGATCACCGCATGGGGGGGCGCAAAGGTGCCGACGAAGTTCTTTTTCCCGAAGGCGTTGATTCCATTCTTCACCCCGACACCTGAATCGTCCTGGGCCAACGTCGTCGTGGGGAGACGGATCAGGCGGACGCCCCGGTGGGCCGTAGCCGCGGCGAGGCCGACCATATCCAGCAACGCACCGCCGCCGATCGCCAAGATGTAGTCGTGGCGGTCAATGTGGTGGCGATCGATCAATGCGTGCACCTCCGATACGCGGAAGAACGCATTCTTCACTGCTTCGCCGCCGACCATCAGAAGTGGGGTGGCGACCAGCTTCAGGGATTCGGTCCGGGAGGAAAAGTATCCGTCGATGGAACGGACGAGATCCGGCCGCGCCGTGGCAAGGGAATCGTCCAGGACCACCAGCACCTTGGAGCAGCGTTGAAACGGGCCGGCGCCGCCGCCGGTCAAGATCTCGGCGAGCAGGGGATTGTCCGGCGAAAAAACCCGGTGCGTAAAATGCACCTGATGACGCCAGCGTACCTCGATGGTGCGCTCAATGGGAGACATGGAGGACAAAGTCTGCGGAATCGACGTTTTCGAGCGAGAAATATTTAGGAAGACTTCGATCTCTGATTTCCGGACACAGCGGGAGGCCGATGAGAAGTCCGACGAGGGCTCCAGTGAAGGCATTCCCAACCGTCTCGTTGAGGGTGTGCGCGGCAGCGTCCCGGAGTGCGCGCGTCCTCTCGCGCTCTCGACTCGCGAACCCCGCGCGGGGCCAAGCGCCTTGTTCCTCCGCATTCCGTTCCCATCGAGAGCGGCTGGGGACTGCCGCACCATTCCCGCAGCCCCGGCGGGGGCGGCATCTTTGTTGCATCGAGATTCATCGCAGGCACGAGCCCCAGGGGGCGCCATCGTCGGGGAGAGGACGCTTCCTACGGAGCTTGAAAAGTACTGTCGATACGGTTCTACAACGATGCCGCGCCTACGGTGCTGCGGTCCCCTTCTGGGTGCCGACAATTAGGCCACGCTCGACTCGCGAACCGCATGCGGGACCAGGCGTATCGTTCTTCCGCATCCGGTTCCCAGCAAGAGCGGCAGAGGACTGCCGCACTCCAGGACCTGCGGACTACTCCGTCTGTGGCTTCAATTCTGAATCGGATTGACACTCAAGAACCGTCCACCGATTCGCTCACCTGCCGCCCGATCTGGTTGCAAAGGTCACACGTACCCCCCAGACGCTCCATTCCCACAGCCCCGTGAGGGCGGCATCCTTGTAGCATCGAGATACTCGCAGACACGAGCCCCAGGGGGGCGCCATCGTCGGGGAGAGGACGCTTCCTACGGAGCTTGAAAAGTACTGTCGATACGGTTCTACAACGATGCCGCGCCTACGGTGCTGCGGCCCCCTTCTGGGTGCCGACAATTAGGCCACGCCCGGCGTACGAACCTCACGCGGGACCAAGCGTATCGTTCTTCCGCATCCGGTTCCCAGCAAGAGCGGCAGAGGACTGCCGCACTCCAGGACCTGCGAACTGCTCCGTCTGTGGCTTCAATTCTGAATCGGATTCACACTCCGAAACCGTCCAGCGATCCGCTCGATTGCTACCCGTTCTGGGTACGAATGTCCCAGGAACGGGAAAACTGGAGTGCTTGCAGGAGAAGATGGTCGGGGCGGTGAGATTTGAACTCACGACCTTCTGAACCCCATTCAGACGCGCTACCAAGCTACGCTACGCCCCGACCGGTTGCCTTGAAGGCGGGCGGATACTAGGCGGCAAGGACTGGGGTTCAACGGTTTTTTCCGTTTTTTCCGGAATAACTTTTCCACCTGAGACGAGATGGAGTCGAGCCATCCCCTTATCGATCGGCCCCAAGGGCGCGAAGCACGACGATCGTGAGGTCATCGGCCTGCGGTTCGGGGGCGGTGAACGCGCGCGCCGCCTCGGCGAGACTCTCCACCAGGGCGGCAGCGGTCGCTTCCGGCTGGCTGCGGAGGAGGTCGACGGCCCGGTCGAGTCCATAGCACTCGCCGTCGGCGCGCATCGCTTCGTCAATGCCGTCCGTTACGAGCAAGAGGCGATCGCCCGGGGTCAAGAGGATCTCCGGCGATACGGTGTACGGGGTCGTGCCTTGGCGACCGAGGGGGCGACCGGTTCGATTAAGGACCCGTCGAACGGTGCCGTCGGCCGCCAGAAGCTGGCCGGGAGGATGTCCGGCGCTGGCGAAGGTCAGCGACTGGCGCGCCGGGTCGAGCCGGACCAGAAGCAGTGTGATGTAGCGTTCGGATCCCAGGTCATCGGCGAGGAGTTCGTTGGCCCGGTTCAGGACTTCGGCGGGATCCGAGTGACGTCGCGCCAATGGACGCAGATACGCCCGCGCTTCGGCCATGAGCAGGGACGGGCCCACGCCGTGACCGCTGACATCGGCGACGACCAACCCGAGGGCGCCGTCGGCCATTGGGAGCCAGTCGAAGTAATCACCGCCCGCCGCATCAGCCGGATGCGAGGCTCCCGCGATGTCGAATCCCGGAAGGGTGGGGGCACCCTTGGGAAAGAGTCGTTGTTGGATCTCGCGGGCCGCGGCGAATTCCTGGCGACTGCGGCGCAGCTCCTCCTCGGCGCGGCGGCGTTCGGTGACGTCGCGGAAAAAGGCAACCACCCACTGTTCCTCACCGAGGCGCATTTCGGTGAAGGCGATGTCCACCTCCACTGCCGAGCCGTCGCGGCGGCGACCGGCGGTTTCCAAGGCACGGGGTGCCGCGGTGATGCGGGTCCGGGCCCACCAGGTTTCGGGCGGCAGTCCCGGAGGTTGAAAAAGATCCAGACGCGATCCCGCCACTTCTTTCGGCGCCCAACCAAATACCGACTTCACTGCGGGACTGGCAAAGCGGATGGTGCCGGCGATGTCGATGAGGAGGACGGCGTCGGTGGAATTCTCCCACACCGACCGATAGCGGAGTTCGCTCTCTCGCATCGAATCTTCGGCGGTTCGACGCGCCT
>JANXMD010000385.1 GCA_025354845.1 Verrucomicrobiota bacterium
CTCTTCAGACCGCTTCAACTTCCTCTCCTCTCACACGTAAAAATGCCCCAGCTCCCGCAGTGAGCAGTAGTCGCGGGGACGTTCCTGCGTGGGGCGACCGATCACGAGGTGGTCGAGGACTTCGATACGCAGCAGATGGCCTCCGCGGATGAGGTCGCGAGTGATGCGGATGTCGGCCTCGCTCGGTTGGGGATCGCCACCGGGAGCTTGCTGACAGACCCTCCTCTAGGTTTTACGGAAGCCTACTCGAAAGCAGGTCGGACATGCCCCCAAACTATCGTCAGTCAAAAGACGGGCCAATGCTCCAATGGTTGACCGGTGGAATGGTCGCGCTGTTGCTAGTTGGAATCCTTGTTGCCGTGGTCTTGGTTGACCATGTGGTCGACGCTGCGTCATTGGCGACCAGACTGTGCGGATCTGGTGCGGCGTTCGGAGTCGCCCTGTGTTTTTTCTTTCGAGCCCCGCGATTCTTCCGAAACGGTGGAGAACGCCGTTTTGCCTGGTTTGCTCTCGTGGCGGTTTGCGCGGGATTGGTGTTTTGTCTCGGATTCACGTTCAATTCCACATTTCTTAAGGTTGAAGAACGCCCGCTTGAAGCCCGTGTAACCGGATCGGAACCGAATCCCCGTGGAAGGTGCCATAATGTGTTTTTCTACATTCCGGAATTTGGAGAAGGGGAATTGATGGTAGTTCTGGGCCCGGAAAACAAGGGGCGCTAT
Organism: Verrucomicrobiota bacterium; assembly: GCA_025354845.1. GTDB lineage: Bacteria > Verrucomicrobiota > Verrucomicrobiia > Limisphaerales > UBA9464 > CAIVQB01. Next base: position 720 of record JANXMD010000385.1, read on the forward strand.
GAAATCGGAAGCAAGCTTCGAGTCCTTGGGCGAAAAGGAAGACTTGGCTACCTCGTGGTGTCCTCTATTTCGCCTGAATCCGATTTCAAATAGATGGATCTTGGCGCCTAAGCCGGAACGATTCAGATGGAAAAGAGGTGCACTGTCTGGCGGCGTTGGTTGTGTGAACAAAAACAAAGCCCAAGAGCCTCGACAGGAGGCGGACCAAACAGTGCGGCTGGAAGTTGACGCGACGGGCGGCGCTTCGTCCATCCGGATCGGTTTCACCGACCAACGACTCACCGCCCACGGTGGCCTCATCGTGTGGTCCCATTTCCTCCAGCAGAGCGCGTTCCGAAAGGTTTTGGAGAGTTACCTGCCACATCAGCCCACCAGCCCGAACGCCTATCTTCCCACCGATATTGCGTTGGGCTTTCTGGGAGGCGTGCTCAGTGGCGCCGACAAGTTGTCCCGGGTCGCCTGGTTGGCTTCCGATCCTGCGGTGTCCGAGGTTCTGGGGATTGAGGCGATTCCCAGCCAGTCCAGCCTCAGTCGCTTTTTCGGGGTCTTTAACCAGCGGACCGCCTCCACGCTGGGCAAACTCCACTCCTGGGCGATCGGACGACTTCCCTCCCGGAAGGAGGGCTACACCCTCGATCTGGACTCTTGGTCACTCCTGCACGAAGACGGTCACCAGGAAGGCGTGGCGGTGGGCTATACCCGCATCGGTCTCAAGCCCTGTCACCGCCCCCTGATCGCGGCCCTGGCC
>JANXMD010000390.1 GCA_025354845.1 Verrucomicrobiota bacterium
ACCGATGTCTCGGAACACGTCCGGACCGGCCGGCTCGATTTCATGCTGCTACTGCCGGTCAACACTCGCTTTCTGGTCTCGCTGCGGAAGGTGGATCTCGGCGCGTACATCAACGCCGCGTGCGCGGCGGCCGTGATGGGGTACGCGTTGCATCGACTGCAGCTGCATCCAAGCTGGGGCCAGTGGATCGGCTTCGCGGTGCTCTGTCTCGCCGGACTGATCCTGCACTACTCGCTCACCTTTCTGCTCTGCGCCATCGCTTTCTGGTCGGTGCGCGCGCAGGGATTCATCTACGGGTACTACAACCTGTTCAACATCGCGCGGCTTCCCGACTCCGCCTTCCCGCGGGGTGCGTTCAAGACCTTCTTCACCTTCGGATTGCCCATGCTGGTGGTCTCCAATGTGCCCACCAAGGTGCTGGCCAACCGGCTGGATTCGCCTTGGGAGCTGGGACTGGCATTCGGCGTGGCGGCAGTCTGGTTTGGCCTGAGCGAGGCCTTCTGGCGCTTCTCGTTGCGGCACTACACCAGCGCGAGTTCCTGAGTGTTGGCGGACGCGAGGTCTCGGGAAACCCCTTCCCAACCCCTACGGCTTTTCGCACTGTCACCGGATGCCGATTCCTGAAGCGCCGCGTGTCACCAAATGGCCGTTCCTGTTGGGCGATCTCCTCCTGGTGGGGTTCGCCGGGTTCGTCATCGTGACCGCCTCGTGGCCGCTCAGTCGGTGGGAAATTGGCGCCGTGGCGCTTTGTTTTCTCATCGGAGCCTGGCTCGCTGTGATCCCCTTCCTGCGAGAGCACTCCGGCGCGGTTAAGCTCTGGGAACAGTCCAATCTGGCCGAGGCTGCGCAGCAGCTCGACCGCTTGGTGACGCTCGCCAATCAGATCTCCGCCGCCACCGGCGAATGGCGAACCATCCAGGATACCGCCACCACCACCAACCACACCGCCGGCGAGATCACCCAGAAGATGTCGCTGGAGGCCAAGGCGTTCTCTGACTTTCTGCAGCGACACGACGCCCAAGAGAAGGCGGCACTTCGGTTGGAGATCGACAAGCTGCGGCGCAACGAAGGCGAAACCCTTCAGGTCATCGTCCACCTCCAGGATCACATCTACGCGCTTTTTCTGGCCGGTGTCCGGACCGAGCAATCGCCGCTGGTTCAACAACTCGGCCAGTTCCGAGCCGCCTGCCTCGACACCGTCCGTCGCATCGGCCTGGTGGCGCATGAGGCGCGTCCCGGCGAGGAATTCGACATCAAGGCGCACCAGACACCCGACGGCAAGGAGCCGGCACCGGGAACTCGCATCGAGGGAACGATCGCCTGCGGCTACACCTATCAGGGGCAGGCGGTCCGCCGCATTTTGGTGGCCCTGGCCGCAGAGGAAACCACCTCGACGTCGTCACTCGCCGCCATCGATCCTTCCGAACTGCCAGGACTCGCGATCTCCGGAACCCTCCCGGCCTCACCGGTCCAGCATCCGGACGAATCGGAATCCCCAGCCGCCGAAGAAGCCTGAAACAAACCCCAGGATACCGGGTTGATTCCCGGTCCCTGGTTGCATGCAGGCTCCGCGCAAATCAAGTCCCCCGCACCCCCGCGAGTTCCGATCGCCCTCTCGGGTGCGGATCCGACGGTTGGGATTACTTGGCGCCCTGGTCAATCCAGGCGCGAACGAGACCGACCTGTTCCTTGGTGAGCGGCTCGCCCTTATCTTTCGGGGGCATGAAATCGTCCTCATCACCCGCCCGTGCGATCGACGCCACCAGCGTGCTCTTGGCGCTGTCCCCGGAAACCACGTTGGGAGCATTTTCCCCGCCTTTCAGTGCAGCCTCAAGGGTATCGAGCCGCAGCTTCCCCTTCTGCTTCTCGGCTCCGTGGCACTTGAAGCACGATTTTTCAAACAGCGGCTTGATGTCTTTCGCAAAGGTGACGCCAGGAGTCTTGGCCGCAGGCGGCAGCTTGGCCGGATCGATGGCCGCCGAGGCGGTCGACAGGGTAAGCACGGAAGCCATCAGGGCCGGCAGAAAAGTGCGAGGGGAGGTCAGCATGGGAATTGGATTCATGGACAAATCAATGTTCAACCATGCCAAGGACGGGCCATCGGTCAAAAGCATTCATGGCGATGTCGCTCGGGAAAATCCAACCGCGGCAGGTCATTCAGTCACGAAAGTTCCGAAACTCCGCATCCCGGCATCGCGGTTGCTATCCGCCAGACCGTTTTCTCAGTTTCACTCCTCGGGCGGACAAAAACGCCCAAAGGTCAGGTTTGACGTAACACATCCGTAACACAACTGTCGTTCTTGTTGATGCACGCCGCCCAAGAGTCCACCCCATTCCCGGTCCCGTTTCGCCACCGATTCCCGTGTCCGGAGGGGTTCCATTTCCGGAGCTCGACAATAGGTTCGTGAATCCGGCAACCTCGGCCTCTTTGATCCCCATGGGAAATTGGTTACTTCGCGGTGACTTCGGCTCAGCCCCCGATGATCTCGGGGGCATGTTCCTCGGGTTGATGCTCGCCTTTCTTTGCGGACACGTCGTGGCGTGGACCTACATGGCGTGTCACAGCGGCCTGAGCTACTCCCGATCGTTCGTCAACTCCCTCATCGTCCTCAGCCTGATCGTGGCCGTGGTAATGATGGTGATGGCCAACAACCTTTTGGTGGCCTTCGGCTTGATGGCGGTCTTCGCCATTGTCCGCTTCCGCAACATTCTGCGGGACACCCTCGACACCACCTACATCCTGGCGGCGATCACGATCGGCATGGCCTGCGGCACGCGCAAGTTTTCGACCGGCATCTTGGCGACGGTCGTGTTCGCGGCGGTCATGATGTACCTGCACTGGTCCCACTTTGGAGCCCGCCACCGGTACGACCTGATCCTGAACCTTCACTGGGCCCGGCCGGTCCATGACCTCATGGATCTCCAAGGGTTGCTGGATCGCCACGCCCGCCAGCGCCAGCTTGCGAGTCAGCGCAATACGGCGGGCCACGAAGGCACCGATCTGAGCTACCGGCTTTTGCTCCGCGATTCGAATCGTGTGGACGACCTGGTCACGGAATTGCGTGCGTTTCCCGGTGTGTCTCGCGTGAGCAGCCTCCGGGCAGACGACGAATCGGAAATCTAATCGGCTTGTTTGATGGAAAAACTACCCCGCATCCCCAGTCCTCCGGGAACGGTCTGGCGCGAGTTTCGCGTCCGTGCGCTTCCTGGCATCGTCTTCGGGATCATCCTGATTTTGGCCCTGATTTCCTGGGGGAACTACGTCGGTCCATCCTCGATGGTCGGCGAGGCTGAGTCCATTCGTGCGAGCGTTGCCGCCCCTCAGGCGGGACGCGTCCTGCAGTTGTCAGTCCGCTCCATGGAGCGCGTCAGCAAGGGACAAGTGCTCGGCATGGTGGCCCCCGTCGACCCCCGGGTGCTCCAGGCGAATCTCGCCGTGATCCGCGCCCGGATCGAACTGATGAAGAGCTCCCCGGTCGCCGAACTCCGGGTGGAAAACAATCGCATTAATTACGAGCACCTGCGTCTGAACTGGCTCCAGCATCGCGTCGACCTTTCCGTCGCGCGAAGCAAGCTGTTTTTCGTCGAGGCCGAGTACAAACGCTCCAAGGACCTGTTCAATCAGACCGGCACCGGCGCGGGATTGGTGAGCCAGTCCCAGCTCGACCAGGCGAAGCGGAATCTCGATGAGGTCCACGCGCAAATTGATTCCCAGACAAAGCTCATTGAGGAGACGGATGCTGCGGTGGCCGCCATTCGTCCTGCTGCGCTGCCCGAGTCCACGAACAACGAGCCGAACGCCCTCCGGGCCGCACTCGCCGTGGAGGAAAAGAATCTCGACCTCGCCCAGGCACAGTTTGGCCCGGTACCGCTGATTTCCCCAATCGACGGCATCGTCAGCAGCGTCCTGCATCGCGAAGGCGAAAGCGTTCCGGCCGGAGAGGCCGTGGTGACGGTGAGCGCGCTGACCGCCGACAAGATCGTGGCCTATATCCGCCAGCCGCTCAATTTTGAGGCCCGGGTG
>JANXMD010000417.1 GCA_025354845.1 Verrucomicrobiota bacterium
GTTTGGACCGCCGCCGGGCTGATCACGTACTATGTTTTGGTGTTCATGCGAGTCGAATCGCGCCAAGTCTGCATCGCCGGTATGACCCCCTCCCCCGACCAGCCATGGATGAAAAAAATGGCCAGGAACATGACCTTGGCAGACACCGGCTTTGTTCCTGGTTGCAAATACCGGCTCCACGATCGCGACCCAAAGTTTTGTTCCGCCTTCGATGCGATCCTCGAAGCCGTCGGCATCCAAGCAATCAAATTGCCACCCCGCAGTCCCAACTTGAACGCTTATTGCGAACGCTGGATCCGGTCCGTAAAGATCGAGCTCCTGTCGAAGATGATCCTTTTCGGAGAACGTTCCCTCCGCCACTGCCTAGAAAACTACGTGGCTCACTTTCATGCAGAGCGGAACCACCAAGGTAAGGACAACGTGATCCTCTTTCCCGAGCCTGAAGACCACCTCGGCGAGTCCACCAGCCCAATACAAACTCGCGAACGCCTCGGCGGCCTCCTAAAGTTCTATTATCGAGAGGCCGCATGAGTTTTTTTGACCATACGGGGTGACGAGCCCCACGGCGACCAGGTTGCACCCTTCGCCCGTGCGGCCTGTTCGGGACGCAGGGTGAAAATCCCCACCGGGATCGTCAGACGCCGACTACTTCGCCTGCAACGGAGCCAACGGGGCCGCAGCCCTGAAGAAATCCGCATCCAGCGCATCCGCCCAGAGGCGCGCAGCTTTCTTGGCGCCGGATTCGCTGAGGTGGACTTTGTCCGTTGTATCCTCCTGGGCCAGGGTGTCGTAGTCCGGGCCTGGGAAGCAGCGGGGATGTTCTTTGATCACGCGATCCTGCACCCGGCGAATCTGGCCGAATCCATTGGGGGGCGACTGGCGGTTCACGACCACAGCCAAGCCTGGAAAGCCGGCGTCTTTGCGGGCCTGGTCAATCCACGCCTTATAGTTCGCGATGATTTTCTCCTCGTCCTTCTCGGGCCAATCATTCTGGCCTTGGTCGGCGAGGATCGCGCGCAATCCCGTGATCGCACAATACTTTGTCAGCGCGTGTTCGAGGCGGATGTAGGGCATGCGGATGGAAGAATTCACGAAAGAGTGCTCGAACGGTTCGGCCCGCGAGGACTTGGCCCAATGCTCCAGACTCGTGCCGCCAAAGGCCGCGTTCAGCAACAGCACCGGCACACCTTGCGCCTTGGCGACGTGCTCCGCGAACGTGGCCCAGAAGTAGGTGCCTTTCCCCGAAGGAGCGGGCTGGACGTTGGAATCGAAGTGCCTTCCGGCCGCCTCCGGAAGAAAACGCGAGGCTCCGGTAAAATTGTAGCGGCGCTGCGACTCCATATCGCCCATCGGAAGCGCGATGGTGTTGACGCGGTCGTCTTCCGCTCCTGGAAGATTGATATCTCCGCCATGTGCGACGGAATGGCCGACGACCACGAAAACTTCGCCGACCCCGACCCGCTCGACCGTTGCGGTGGCAGAATTCCCATCGCCACGAGCGCGAACTTCCAGCGAATACCATCCAGCCGCGACTGTTACCTCGCCCCGGTAGCTGAAATCCGAATTCACTGTTCCGAGCGTGCTCCAATCTCCGGTCTTGCCCGTGACAAGGTTCAGGATTCGCGCTTCCACCGCTGCTCCTGGCCACGCGCAACCTCCCGCGATGGCCATCGACGCGTTCCCGGCTTGATCCCGCTGAAAAACCAGCCGGTTCGCGGGCGCGATGACGGACAGCGTCGTTTTCGCAGCCGCACATCCGGTCGGGCGCAGCCGCACCAGCGCGATGGCGGGGGCCTTCAACGTCAGGCGCAGCATCGCGCTTTCGCCGGCGACCGATTCAGTCCGCGCGTTTGAAAAGTCCCTGGTGGCATCCACGTTGCGGATCTCCGCCGTCACACCGCCGGTCCATGCAAAACTTTTCCAATTCAAAACAATGTCCGAGCGCGGGTCGGCAAAGTTGCTCACCAGCATCGTCGCCTCTCGACCGTCCGCGCTGAGGCTGGCGGCAAAGGCCAGTTTTCCAGTGACGGCCCCGCGAATTTCCACGCGCCGGGGCGTTTCCACAAGACCCTGAAAGGCGCGCAGGGCCTGGTATGCCTTCAGCGGCACGCCCTGCTCGGTGAAGATACCGAATCCGCCCAACTCGCCGTGGAAGAAATTGCAGACATCCACCGGCGCGTCCTGCAACTCTACCAATGCGGCGGCAGCGAATGCGGCCCCCGGCGCGCCTGCCATCTCTTCGTAGTATCGCTGGCGGGGGGCGGGAGTTCCCGATTTGGTAATCGGTTTCCACGTGTTGCCGGGAAGAAAATTCCATTCGTTCAAGTGGCTCTCGGTTTCGGTGAAGCCTTTGGAATCCAAGAGTCGCCGGATGGCCCGGGAGCGCGCGGTCAGTTCAGCGGGGTCGGCCGTGTAACAATGCCAGGAAAAGAAATTGAGCGGCACATTGTCCTTACGGCACGCGCCCAAAAATTTGAGAGCAAAATCCGTGGGAACGAACTCACCTTTCACAAAACTTCCGTTGGCTCCGAGTGCTGGACCGCCGACCTTCAAGGCCGGGAACTTCTTTTTGATGGCGAGAGCGACGATGCGATAGAGTCGCAGGTAGTCGTCGTCCGTCCCGCTCCACATGGCCGGGCGGTTCTCGGGTTCGTTCCAAATCTCCCAGTAGCGAATTTTGTGGTGAAATCCGTTCGCCCATCCTTCGTTGTAATGCCGAATGATGCCGAGGCAGACCGCCGCCCATTTTTCCATGTCGGCGGGCGGATGGACATGCCGCTTCACACTTGTGTGCTCGATGCTCTCGCCAAGGCGGTAAATCGGTTCCGCGCCGGTCTTGCGCACCGCGGCGATGTATTCGTCAGTCAGCCGGAAATCATAGCTCTCCGGTAGGGCGGGATCGGCGTTCGGGTTGGGGAAAACGGCGTGATGATCGACGACATACGGATTCGGCCAGCCGCAGTCGTGCAGGCGCGTGAACGGAATCCCCAGATCCTTTTGCTCCTGAATTACATCGAAGATTCCCCCCGGCGCCAGCGGCCCCTTGTTGATGCCGTGGAGCGGGCGAATGGCTCCGGTGTGAACCGAAAAGTCTGCCGTCAGAATAACATCATCGGCTTGAATCCGAGCCGACGTGAGGAGTACGGCGATGAGCCAGCGAGGCGACCGTGTGAAGATAAAGCGGAGCACACTCATTTTATCGATATTTTCGTTGAACGTGCCCGCAACCGCAAGGAATCCGATTTTCCAACCGACCGGAGAATGCAGACAAATCATTCGCTGGAATTATTTTTCATCTTTCTCGGTGGGACTGGGGCGACGGCTTTTGCCATGGTTTCGTTGGCGTTTCGGTAAAGCCCCCCTTCCCACCAGGTGTCGCTTGGCTTCCATCCCCGTTGCGTGGTCCAGACCTCCTGCACGGATTTCGCGCGATTGGCCATGGTGTAGAATGGAATCGCGACCGCCAGCGCACCTGACCCGCAGCCGACGTAGGTCAATCCGTTCCTCACGTTGTCAGCATCATCCAGTGAACCGAGCATTCGCACCATTTTGTAGGCGGTGCCGTCGAAGACCTTGAATACGCCGCCGTCCCCGTTCGCCACGGCAATTTCATCGACGGATGTCAGACAAATCGCCTGTGAATTGGCCGCCCGATTCGCCGTGCTCCGCACCCGCGACTTTGAGCGGCAAGGGATTCCGCGCCACTACCTCAAGGCGTTCGTCGCCGAAGGGCTCTGGGGATGGACAGGGCGCGGCCTCTACCGGTCAACGCATCGCCCACCAGACCCGCACCAATCCCTTTTGGAAGTCGCGCAGCAATCGCCTCAAAGCGTCGTCTAACTGCTCTCCGCGCTGCGCTTCCACGAACTGACCACGGAGACGCCGTTCGAGGTTTGGATTGCCTTGCCAAGGAACGTCTGGTCTCCCCAGGTGCCGTCGGTCCGGACAAGAATCGTCCGACTGTCGGGGAAGTCGTTCACCGAAGGAATCGAGGTGCACCCATCGGGGGAGTTCCGATGCTAGTGTTTTCAGCGGCGAGAACCGTGGCCGATTGTTTCAAGTTCCGGAATCAAATCGGCACCCAAGTCACCGTCGAAGCTCTGCGGGACGCGTGGCGCTCGCGCAAGCTGACCGCGGACGAACTGTGGCATCACGCGAAGGCGTGTCGCATGGCCAATGTGATCCGGCCCTATCTGGAAGCCGTCGTCGGATGAACCCGTTCATGTTGAAATAGTGCCCGCTTTTGTTTCATTTGTTGCGAACATTGTGAAATAGAGAAATCTTAGCCGCGCATGGCTCAAAAGACTGCCAAATCAAATCCGGCCAAAACCGCCGGGCGTTGGATCAAAACGCTTGAGGGCTATCGCGCCTTCCATCCCAACCCGTTGCCGCCAACCTTGGATTGGACTCCCGCACTAGCCGCAGCACTGGCGGACGCGTCAATGCTCGTCGGTCGACTGGCCGGAGAGGGCCGACGCCTGCCCAATCCCCATGTGCTGATCCGCCCGTTCATCCGGCGCGAGGCCGTGTTGTCGAGCCGGATCGAAGGCACGCAAGCCACGCTGGGTGAACTACTGGCGGCCGAGGCCGGGGCATCGGTCGAGCGCAGCCCGGACGATTTGCGGGAGGTCGGAAACTATGTGAAGGCGCTGGAGCACGGATTGAAGCGATTGGAAACCTTGCCGTTGTCGCTGCGACTCGTGCGGGAGTTGCATGAGCGCCTGATGACCGGGGTGCGCGGGAATCATGCCACTCCCGGAGAATTCCGCCGGTCGCAAAACTGGATTGGCCGCCCCGGCGAAACGCTGGCGCAGGCCAAGTACGTGCCGCCACCACCGGATGTCTTGGGCGAACATCTGTCCGCATTGGAACGGTTTCTTCACGAGCGCATGCTACCGCCACTGGTGCATGTGGCGTTGGCGCACTACCAGTTCGAGGCCATTCACCCGTTCCTTGACGGCAACGGTCGCGTGGGGCGGTTGCTGATCACGCTTCAGCTTTGCCAAAGGAACATCCTTCCCGCCCCGTTGCTTTATCTCTCGGCGTTTTTTGAGGCGACCCGAGCTGATTACTACGCAGGCTTGCGCGGTGTTTCCGAAAACGGCGATTGGGAAGGCTGGGTGCAATACTTCCTGAACGGAGTCGCGCGGCAGTCGGAGGATGCGTTGAGCCGGGCGGAGCGGCTCAATCAGTTGCTCGCGGATTGGCGCGGCCAGCTTTCCGGACAGGCGGGCACCAAGGTGGCCCTTAAACTTTTGGACCTGATTGCCACCAATCCCTTCATCACACCACGCGGGGCCGAGGAAAAACTAGGCCTGGCCTACAACACCGTGATGCGGGCCATCGGACAGTTGGAGAAGATGAAAGTGCTCCGGGAGATCAGTGAAGCGAAGAGAGATCGAGTCTATTGTGCGAAGGTGATTCTCGACATTTTGGAGGAGCCCGCACGCCTGACCCCCGCCGAAACCCTTTGACGACATGATCCACTTCACCGATTTGCGGCCCGAGCAACTCCCATCGGTATGGTTTTCAAGGCCGAAACCTTCAACGGAAACTTCAACGAAATCTTCAACAACCGACGGTGGCAGGACATTGAGCGGACATTGGGCGTGCAGTAATCGGACGGTGTCAGAACCCCCTTGAACATTGGCGAAAACCCATCAAGTATCTCCTTGAAACTTAGGGTGTTTCGGTTGGGGTTGACACGATGGACCGTGCGATTCCGACCCTCGCCTCCATCTGTAAATCGTTGCAGATGTTTGAGTTAAGTATGGCGGAAGGGCCACTGCCAG
>JANXMD010000418.1 GCA_025354845.1 Verrucomicrobiota bacterium
CCATCTCCCATCTTCGATCTTCGATCGTCGATCTCCGATCTCCCATCTTCGATCTCCGATCTCCTACGGCCGGGCGGCGATCTGGCGGTCGAGCTCGTCCAACTTGCGCGAGGTGGTCTTGGCCAGGATGCGACCGCGGGACTCTATTTCGCTTCGCGCGATCGGATCCACGCCCGCCCCACTTCGCGCGGTCAGGTACCCATCCAGAGTCTGGAAGCATGCGGCCAACAACGGCACCAAATCGGTCGGGGCATGCACGGCCAAACGCCGCAGCTGCGTGGCCTTGCGCAGCAACACGTCCTTCTGCGCCGTATACTCCCAGGTGCGCACGATCTCGCCCAGGGTCATGGAACGCCGACCCGCGGGGCTGTTGGTGCTTTCGCGAACTTCCGCCGTTTCTGTCAGGATCGAGCGCAGCTCCGTGATGACCCGGTCGCGCGGCCACTGCTGGGTGGGATCGCGACCCAACAACGACACCACCGCCACGGCCCACCATTTCTCGACGTCGAGAAGAGTCTCGAAGCGTCCATCGCTGGAGCGCAGGAAGGCGGTCTGCCAGTTGAAGTGCATCGGCAGCTGACGCAGAAACTCGCGCGCATGCTGGCGACCGGCTTCGTCCTGCAGCATCGCAGCCATCAGCAGGCCGGTGTTGACGCGATACAGGGCAAAGTGCTGCGGATCATTGAGCTGATCCAAATCCACCTGGGTCAGCGTGCCGAAACCCTCGGGTTCCCGTCCGCCCAGGGCGGCCCGCAGCGGGATCAGGGGATCGCGTCGCCGCGCCGACCGGTTCAAGAGCGTCTCCGCCTCAGGCACCAGGTCCCGGCCGAGTTCGTGATACAGCAGGCAGTCGATGCCCTCCGACAGCCACAGCGGCGGCATGGCGTTGACGCCGCTGGAATTGCCGCGATTGGCGACGTCCAGCAACGTCACCTCCACCAGCACACGTACCAGGCGGTTCCACTCAATCTCATCGGGAAGATCCACCCGATAGATCCATCCGCTGGAAAAGGCAGCGGGTGAAATCTGCAATTGCCCCTCCACCGACCGCCGGCGACGCAGGTTGAGGTGCACCTTGGCGCCCGGTCCCTCGGGAAGTCCGAGCTGGTTCAGGACAGCCTTTCGCACGCGCTCTGCCGTGACCGCGAGGAGGTCGGGACGCAGGACGACGTTGGCTCCCTGCCCCACCGGGTTGATTCGACTGGGCGACCCCACCACCGCGCTGGAGGACACGCCGGGGGTGCCATGAATCACGAATTGCCCGGAACGGCTCACCGTGCTGGCGGAGGCACCGGGATCGGCGGCGCGAAGCGGGAACCAGCCGGCGAGGCAGAACAGGAAAAGGCAAAACGGAACGCGAAAGCGCGAACCCGGGAGGGTTTCGCGCCGGGACGCGGGTTGAACCGTTTTCATGGGTGAGGACTTCTCGGGCCGGCCCGGCCCGGAAGAGGTTTAGGCCTTCTTGGAGGACTTCGAGGCCGGAGTGCTCGTCGGTGCCGGTGTCGGTGTCGCCGCGGGCGCAGGCGTGGCGGGCTTGGACTCCACCTTCGGCTTGGAGGACTCCGAATCGCTCTTGGCCGCGGTCTTGTAGGAATCCTTCCGGTAGTCGGTGATGTAGAACCCGCTGCCTTTGAAGATGAGACCGGCGCCACTGCCGATGCCACGGCGAACCTTGCCCTTGCCCCAGCGTTTGCCCGGACAGACCTCCTTGGGGCAGTTCGTCAGGGCAGCGTCTTTCATGGACTGGACGCACTCGAACTCATGACCGCATTTATCACAGCTGTACTCGTAGGTTGGCATGGTTGGCGATCCGGGAAGTAAGCGTACCGGGACCAAAGGTCAAGCGGCCGCCCGCGGGATGGCTCAGCCACGCCGCACGTATCCATGTTCGCGGAACCACGCGATGGCGTCCTCCAGCGCCTGCTGGGGCGGCGTTTGCGGCAGTCCCAGTTCGGTGATCGCCTTGTTTGGGCTGAACCACATCTTGTACTTCGCCATGCGCACACCGGCGACCGGTGCGCGCGGTGGTTTGCCGGTGAAGCGTGAAATTAGCTCGCTCACCTGCGCAGCGCCGAGCGCCAACGAGTGGGGCACGCGCATCCGCGGCGCGGGCAGCCCGGTGATCCCGGACATTCGCTGCAACATTTGCTGCATGGTCCAATTGCCTTCGGCGTGGCCCAGGATATAGCGCTCGCCGAGACGTCCGCGCTCGGCCGCCAGGATGTGACCCACCGCCACGTCACGCACGTGGACGAAATTCAGGCCGGTGTCCAGGTAGGCGGGCATGGCGCGATTGAGAAAATCGACCACCACCTGGCCAGTCGGCGTTGGCTTCACGTCGCGCGGTCCAATGGGTGCGGACGGATTCACAATCACCACCGGTGCCCCCTGCCGGGCAAGGTCGCGCGCCGCGATTTCAGCCTGCCACTTGGAGAGCTTGTACGGATTGCTCATCTGCGCCTCGGACACCGCGGTGCGTTCATCGGTGGGCACCAACCGGTCGCCCGCTCCCTCGCGCGGCAATCCAATGCAGCCCACCGTGCTGGTGTAAACGATCCGGGAGCATCCGGCTTTGAAGGCGGCCCGGATGACCTTCTGAGTCCCGAGAACATTGGAGCGGAACATGGGCTCGTAGTCGGGCATCCACAGCGCATAACTGGCGGCGACGTGGAAGCACCAGTCGCAGCCCTCTACGCGGCGGGCGAGATCATCGGATTTCTCAGTAATGTCCCCTTCCACGCGCTCAAAGGGCGCCCCGGCCAGGCCTGCGAGGTTGGCCCCGGGTCGCAACAGGGCGCGGACGGTATGCCCGCGGGCGACCAACTCCTGCACCAGATTGGCCCCGATGAAGCCGGAGGCGCCGGTGACGAAACATTTCATGGGGAAAGACAATCATGAAAACCACCCCGGGAACACGGTTTTGGCTGCGGCTCCCAATCTTGTATCCGGCACGCAACTGGCTAGCCTTCCACCGTGATCCGCCTTCTCCGCTGGGTGCTTTCCGGCCTGCTCTGTGCGGCTGCCGTCGTGGCGCAGGATGCCCGCTTCATCCGGCTCCGCACCGGCACGGTCACCACCCCGTCGCGGTCCTCCGGCGGCGCGGCGCCAGCCTCGGTGGTCGCTGTCGCACCCGCGGGCAACGGGTTGTATCTCCTCCAACTCGAAGACGTCACCCAACCCGGGTGGCGGGAAGCCCTCCAGGCACGGGGAATCACTTTCCTCTACTTTGTTCCCGATCAGGCCTGGGTGGCGCGGTTCCAGAACGTAAATCTCGCGGCGGTGCGGGCGATGCCTCAAGTCCGCTGGGTGGGGCCATTCACCCCGGAAATGCGCCTGCAACCCCAGTTGCGTCGCACCTTTGCGACCGATCTCACCGCCCAGGTTCCCCTCAAACTTCTGATCCCCCCCGCGACCCCCGGTCCACAGATCGCCCAGGTTCTGCGTCTCCTCACCGGGCCGGTAGCCCATCACACCACCGCCATGGGAACCTTCGTGACCGGCCAAGCCGACCTCCGCCGGCTCAATGCGCTCGCCCGGTCGGACGCGGTGGTCTGGATCGAGCGCGCGCCGCGCATGAAGCTGAGCGATGAGGTCAGCACCAAGATTATCGCCGGTGAAACCGATAAGGACGGCGACTTCGCGCACGTTCATCAATTGGGATTTGACGGACGCGGCGTGACCGTGGCGGTAGCGGATTCGGGCCTCGATTCCGGTGACGTCACCGACATGCATCCGGATGTGTCGGGGCGCGTCGATGCGCTCTTCGCCTACGACGGCCTTCCGGATGCGCGCGATGAACACAGTCACGGCACCCATGTGGCCGGCATCGTGGCGGGCAATGCCAGCACCAAGGAAGTGGATGACACCGGCGCGTACTGGGGTCTCGGCGTGGCACCCGGGGCGCACCTGGTGGTGGAACGCATCTTCGACGGCGCCGGCGGATTCCGGGCCCCGCCCACCTACGCCAAGCTCATGCAGGATGCGGTCCGCAGCGGCGCCTACGTGGGATCCAACTCTTGGGGTGACGATGTCGCGGGCCAATACGACCTCAGCGCAGCGGAATTCGACGGATTCGTGCGGGATGCCGATCCCGACATTCCCGGCGAACAGGCTTACGTTCTGGAATTCAGCGCCGGCAACGCGGGGCCGGGACCGCAGACGATCGACAGTCCCGCGGTCGCCAAAAATGTCATCGCCACCGGCGCCACCGACAACAACCGCTTCGAGTTCCCCATTTACGGCGACGGACAAGAAGTGATGGCGGACTTCTCCAGCCGCGGCCCCTGCGAGGACGGCCGCATCAAGCCCGACATCACCGCGCCCGGGACCTGGATCTCTTCGCTCAGATCCGTGTACGCCAACGACGACAACGCGTGGGGTCCGATCAGCGACTATTACATGTACCAGGGTGGCACCTCCCAGGCGGGGCCTCACGCCAGCGGCGCCTGCGCGGTGATCGTGCAGTGGTACCGCGCCACCCATGCCGGCGCGACCCCCTCGCCGGCGTTGGTGAAGGCCATGCTCATCAATTCGGCAGACGACATGGGGACCGCCACCATTCCCGACAATGGCGGCCTCCTCGGTGGCGACGAAGGAGCCGACCCAGGCACCATCGTGGTGGGCGACACCGGTCCGGTGCCCAACAACGACGAAGGCTGGGGACGGATCAACCTGGTGAACCTCATCGACAGCACGCGCACCTATCAAATGCTGGATCAAGGCGCCGAGCTCAGGACCGGAGACCTCTTTGAACAAAAGGTGGTGGTGGGACCGGACGAACCGCTGAAGATCACGCTGGTCTACACCGATGTCCCGGCACTTCCCGCCGCCATTCCCGCGCTGGTGAACGATCTTGACCTCGAGGTTCTGGCACCGGATGGACGGCTGTATCGCGGCAATGCGTTCGGCGATGGCGAGTCTGCACCCGAAACCCCCGAGGGGGACCGCATCAATAATGTGGAGGCGGTTCATCTCGCCGTTCCGTCCGCCGGTGAATACACCGTTCGCGTCCGTGCGCATCGGGTGGTGACCGACGTCCACGGCCGCACCAATGCGGCTCCGAAGCAGGACTTCACCCTGGTGGTTTCCGGACAATTGCCCAAGCCCGGCGAAGGGGTGATCTCCTGGGATCGCGACGCCTACCGCTCCCCGGCCACGGCCACGGTGCGGTTGGTGGACGGTGATCTCACGGGTACGAGCGGAGTGGCGGTGCAGGTGTGGACTTCGTCGCAACCCAACCGCGTCACGCTCACCCTCAAGGCCACCGGCACCACCACGGGCGGATTCGCAGGCACGATCTCCATCCTCCCGGGCAACGCCGCCAACAGCGTCGGAAAGTTGACCGCCAACGACGGGGATACGGTGTGGGTGGAGTATGCCGATGTTCATCCCGCCGGAACGCGGCAAGGGTCTGCCAAGGTCGACTCCCAACCGCCGGTGCTCTCCGGCGTCAATGCCATCCTGCAGTTCGGCCATTCGACCATCGAGTGGACGTCCGGTGAGCCCGCCACCTCCCTGATTCTCTACGGCACCACCAACGCCGTGACCAACCGACTTGCCGACGGCGTCTATCGCACTCAGCACTCGCTGGATCTGCCGAGTCTGGTGGCGGGAACCACTTTTTTCTATTCGGTCATTGGCACCGACGTGGCCGGCAACACTTCCACCAACGACAACGGCGGGCGCTTTTTCCGCTTCATCGCGCCCAAGCCCTCGGCGGCTCTCGTGCTTTATTCGCCGGAGAGCCTTTTTGGTGCGGACGGCTTCCTCAGTGACACGCCTTATCCGGGAATTGAGAACTGGACCACGACCCTGGATGCGCTCGGATTGGAATACGACGTCTGGGATACCTCGGTGGTCAAATCCACGCCCAAGGTTTCGGATCTGAAGGCCTATGGACTGATCTTCTGGCGTCCCGAAGAACTCGCGGCCCCGTCGCCCGGCCTCACCGATGCGCTCGCCAGCTATGTGAATTCAGGCGGCGCCCTGTTTGTGGCCTCCTTCGATCTGCTCAGCCGTTTGAAGGAAGGCGGTGCAACCAACTTCATCGCGACGACGCTCCACATCGGGGACTTCCAGGAAGATCAAGGCGCCAATCTGCTCAACGCGGTTCCGGGAGATCCGGTCGGTGGAGGCATCCAGGTGCCGCTGGATTACTCGGCATTCCCCAGCGGATTCGCCATCGACTTGCTCGGCATCTCGTGGCCCGACGGTCCCGATCATCTGACCGCGGGCACCAACGCCGCCGCCAGTTTCGTGCAGGAAAACGGTCGCGTGGTGGGCGTTCGCTACCCCAAGACCGGAGCGGACAGCGCCGGCCGAGTGGTCTTCCTCTCGGTCGCCCTCGAAGCCATCACCACCGACGGCGCGGCGCCCAACAACCGTGCCAGCGTCCTGGGCAATGCCATCCGTTTCCTGAAACCGAATCTCTCCACCGGTGCCTCGGTGGCGTTCGATCAGCCCGCCTACACGCTGCCGTCGTCCTCGGTGATCGAAGTGACCGACAGCCGTCGCGCCACCAATTCCCAGGTAACGGTCACCCTGCGCTCCACCTCGCATCCGAATGGCGTGCCGCTCACCCTGTTCGCCTCGCCGATTCCCGGCATCTTCCGGACCCGGGCCGTACTGTCGGACCGTGCCGGCGGCGCCACGCCTCCAGCCTTGGTGTTGACGAATGGGGAAACGGTCACGGCCGTGTACCTGGATAGCGCGAAAACCGAGAACACCGTGAGCGTGCCCATCGACACGGTTCCACCTGTGATCACCGACGTGGCTTTCGATCCGGCCTACAACGAGGCGATCATCACCTGGACTACCGACAAGCCGTCCGACTCCTTGGTCCGATTCGGCACTTCGGCCGGCGATGACTCCTTCTTGAATCGCAGCGGCTTCGTTTCGGAATCGACCACCGATCACGCGGTTCAACTGAGCGGACTGCTCGCGGATCACACTTATTACTTCAAGGTGGTAAGCCGCGACGTTGCGGGAAATCTGACCACGGACGACGCCGGTGGAAAACTCTACGCGGTCCGCACGCTGAAGCCCCTGAGTCCGCCGTGGACTGATTCGCTGGAATCCGGTCACGCCGGATGGGCGGTGTACAACGACACCAGCGGCGCCGGCGCGGTCTTGCCTGGAGATCCCACCGACGATGGGAGCGGCGACACGCTTTCCGCCAACGGCTGGGATTTTGGGGTCCCGGTCAACGGATTCGCCGTGATCGCTCACAGCGGCACCAATGTGTGGGCCACCAATCTGAAGGGGGACTCCATTGACTACGCGGTCACCGATCTCATTTCGCCCGCCATCAGCCTGGTCGGCGGCAACCATGCGACCCTTCACTTCTGGCAGAACTACGACTTCACCTCTTCCTCCGCGGGCGGGACCGATGACAATCCCTTCGGCGACGTGCTGGTCGAGGCAGGTCAGGTCGCGCTTTCAACCGACAACGGCGCCACGTGGAACGATCTCTACACGGTTCAGAACGACCTCTCGGATGGTTGGGAGGAAGTCGATCTGGATGTCACGCGGTTCGTCGGGAGTGTCGTGCGTTTCCGGTTCAATTATCAGCTCTTCAGCTTCAACGCCTCGTCGCGGCTCGGTTGGCTGCTCGATGACTTCAGCGTGCAGATGAATTCCGTGGCCAGCAGTTCTCTCGTGGTGTCGAACAACCTCGCGCAGGCCGGCTTCACGCTCCATGGCCCGACCAATCTTGTGGTGGTCGGCGGCGGCATCACGTTTCAGACCAACGTGCCCGCGGGGACCTACAGCATCACCTGGAACCCGGTGCCCTACTACCTGACCCCGGCACCTCAAACCAATGTGCTGGGCACGAACCTCAACGCGCTCGTGTTCACCGGCGCCTATACCTTCCCTGACACCAACGGCAACGGCATCAGCGATCTTTGGGAGAAGGCCTTCTTCGGTTCGGTGAATCCGCTCTACACCGGTCACGGGGACGCCGATGGCGACGGGATGAGCGACCAATCGGAATTCCTCGCCGGCACAAGTCCGATCGACGCGAAGAGCCTTTTCCCCCTGCATCCCCCGGAAACGCTAAGCAACGGAACCGTTCGGCTGAGCTGGGACACCGTTCCCGGCCGGGCCTATCGGCTCGAGGTCAGCACGGACTTCAAGAGCTGGCAGGCCGTGACGGAACTGGCTCCTGCGTCCACGACGACGTTGTCCGCCACTCTACCGGCCTTGGACCCGCACCTACCCTACTTCTTCCGCGTGCTGGTCGTGCCGTAAAGGATCGAGAACGAATCAACCTTCACCCTAAATCCAGCAGTTGAGAGAGGCTGAAACTACAGGCGGACACAGATTCCGAGCCGCAAGTTTCCCGATCTCCCATCTCCGATCTCCCATCTCCGAACTCCGAACTCCGAACTCCGATCTCCGATCTCCGAACCCCATCCGCGTCCATCTGTGATTAAAATCTCTTTTTTCGGTCAAGGGTGGTTCGCCAGCCAGACGCGGATCGCCGTCTCCTGCGGATGTTTGGGGTTGAGCTCAAGCGTGCGGAGATACTGCACGCGAGCCTTGGCGACCTGACCCAACTGGCGCGCATAGACTCCGGCCAGGGCGAAATGCCCCGCCGCATCATTCGGCTCGAGAGCCATCAATCGCTCCAGTTGCAGGGCCGCATCCGCCGGGTAATTCGCCCGCTGCAACGCGGCGGCAAAGAGGCGCCGCGCCGGCGCCGACTCCGGATCGAGCTGCACCGCCACCTCTCCCGCAAGCAGGGCACGGGACAGATCACTCAATTCCAGAGCAGCCCAGCCAAGATTGTGTCGCGCCGGGAAGAAGGTTGGGTCGAGTTCCGTGGCGCGCTGGTACAACGCCACCGCACCCGCCAACTCCTTGCGATCATACGCCGCCAGTGCCGCGGAAAACTGGGCTTCCGCAGCCGTGCGATCTCCCGAGACAAGACTACCGGGGCCGCGAGAAATGTAGCGGGGAACAACCGGCGCCGGTGGAGGTGTCGCCACGACAGGAACGACGGCGGGGGGATTGGACCGGATCACGACCGGAGCGGGAGCGCGGACGGCGACCGCATTCGTCGGCCGGACGAGTTCGGGACGCGGCGCAGTCGTGAGCGGGGTCGGCGCCTTTTCCGTCTTCGCGTCGGCCTTGAACCACTTTACCGGATTGCCCCATCGCACCGGATTCACCTTGCCCCAAAATCCAGGTTTCTTCGACGGATCGACGGATCCCTTGTCCCCCACGGTTGACTTGGAGTCTGCCGACGCGGGCGTCTCGACCATCGGGGGCGGAACCGCGCGGTTGGTAGCGGGTACCGTCGGCGGCGCCACAAGCGCGCGATCGGGAGCGGATGCGGATGCAGAGGCGGGTGACGAAACCGCACGCACTCCATCGCGTGCGGCCTGCAATTGGGGCCCCTCGGCAACCGGGACTATTTCCGGCTTCACCTCCACGGCCGGCTTGGCATTCGGCGGCGGAAGGTTGGTCACCGGAACCGAAGCCGCAATAGGGTGCGGCGCGGGAGCATCCATGGCGGGACGCTGGGAAGGGACGGGCGTGGTGCTGACCGACGGGGCCGTGCGCTGCGGAGTCGGCGCCGGACGCAACGAGCCCGCGGCATGGGCCGGGGAATTGGTAGCGGTCGGGGCAACCAGGGCCGGAATCGGGGCTGCCACGATCGCATTGGTGGCTGCCACCGGACGCGGGAGGCCTCCCTCAAGTTGACGCACCATCGCGCGGACATCCCCCGCGTTCGCCGCCGTGGGAGCGAGATCGAGATAGGTCCGATACCCCTGCAGCGCGCCGGTCTTGTCCCCAAGTTGTTGGCTGATCACCGCCAAGTTCAGGCGCGGGGGCGCATACGAAGCATCGACCTTGACGGCCGTTTGGAAGGATTGCCGCGCAGCCGGCAGGCGCCGGCGCGACACCTGCACCAGGCCAAGCTGGGTCCACAAATCCGCGCGGTTGGAATCCAGTTTGAGGGCCGTGGTAAAACTGCGTTCCGCATCCTCCGGCTTGCGCAACTGCGCTTCACACTGGCCGAGCAGGTTCCACGCGTCGGCACGATTGCGATTCGACTCCACCCCCAGAAACACTCTCAGCGAACGCTCAGCCTCCGCCCAGTTGCCGTCCTCGAAATACAGGCTGCCTAGATTAAAATGGGCCTCGAAGAGATTCCGATCCTGTCGCAGGGCCATGAGATAAGCCTTGAGCGCATCGGGTCGGCGACCCACCGCGTGATAGGCCAGACCCAGAAAGTTCCAGACCTGGGCATCACCCGGGAGATCGGTCGCGGCGATCTCGAGCAACGGAATGGCCTCCGCCGGTTTGCGAGCCTCCAGAAGTTGGTCGCCCCGCTGCAGCGCCTCACGCCCATGGGGTCGGCATCCGGTGGCCGTCACCAAGACGGCCAGCGCGATGGCAGTGGCCGGAAGACGACTTTGGCGGACGCGTGACATGGGCGGGTGTTAATCGCGCAGTGGCGGGGCGTCAAGGAAGCCCACCCCGAATCCCGGGAATTCGTTTCGGTTTGAAGGCCGTGACAACCTTTGCGTCCATTTCCAGCCTGCGCCATGTTAGCGCGGTTCGGATGCACTGTCGCCCCTCCCCCTCTACGCGCTGGACGCGGAGCCTTTGGCTCGCGGCCGCCGGCCTTGCCCTGCTCGGAAGCCTCACCGCGGCTCCCGCAACCACCAATGCCCCCGCGCGCCCCAGCGCCGCGATCGGCGCCGCCGTGATCGCCGTGAAGGACGCGGGGGCCACCACCAGCTTCGTGCCCGAACCCTCCGTGGTGCGCCAAATGGTGGCCACCGGGCTGCTGCGCCTCACCGGCACCACCAACCTCACCTCGGCCTGGAACTCACTGGTCAAGCCCGAGGACGTCGTCGGCTTCAAGGTCACCGCAGGCCCGGGAGCCCTCAGTGGAACCCGTCCCGCCGTCGTCGAGGCGCTGATCCGCTCGCTTCTCGACGCCGGTCATCCCGCCGGTCGGATCGTGATCTGGGATAAGCGGCAAATCGACCTGAGCGCCGCCGGCTGGTACCACCTGGCCGCCCAACTTCAAGTGCGCTGCGTCGCCAGCGAGGATGCCGGGTGGGACAACACCAAGTCCTACGAGTCGCCAATCCTTGGCCGGCTGATTGCCGGCGATCTGGACTTTGGGAAAAAGGACACCGACGGCCTCGGCCGCAAATCGTACGTCACGCGCCTTCTCACCCATGACATTACCAAGATCGTCACCGTGGCCCCGGTGCTCAGTCACTCGGTCAGCGGCGTTCACGGCCATCTCACCGGGCTCGCCTGGGCCGGCGTGGACAACACGATCCGCTTCTTCAACGATCCTGCACGCATGGCGGAGTCGGTGCCGGAAATCTGCGCGCTCGACGACATTATGCCCCGAGTGGTCTTGGCCGTTGGCGATGCCTTGATCTGCCAGTTCCGCGGCGAGGAACACACCCTGCTCCATTACGCCGAGGCGTTGAACGAACTGCGCTTCAGCCGCGATCCAGTGGCCCTGGATGCGCTGGCCATCGCCGACGTCGAACATGCCCGGGCCCGGGCCAATATCGCCGGGGAAAAATCCTTCGCCACCGAACTCTACACCAACGCCGAATTGATCGATCTGGGCATCGCCAGCCTCAATCGCATCAACGTCACGCACATTCCGTAGACGCCACCGGGACTATGGCCGTCGCGGCCGTGGATGGGGTCACCTCCAGGAAGCGGATAATGGTATCCCCGTGCTTCAACTGCCGCCGCTCGCGCCAGGGCGCGGTGAGCTCCAGGGTGTCGCGTTTGGTGTGACCCAGGATTAGGATCCCCTCCGGCGCCATCAAGGACGGCAACTCCGGGGCATCGAGGAGTTTCTGGGCCAGCGACGTGGATCGCCGATTCACGTTCTTCTCGCCGTACGGCGGATCGGCAATCACCAGATCGAACGTCCGTCCCGCTGCCTGCAACGATCCGAGAGCGTTGAAGACGTCCATCACCCGAAGCTCCACCGCGTGGGTGGGAAGTCCGGTGGCGGCCAGATTCGACCGGTAGAAACGCGCGTGCTTCTCCGATTTCTCCACACTGTAGAGCGCGATGGCCCCTCGGCTGAGGCATTCGTGCCCGAGCGCACCAGTGCCGGAAAAAAGGTCCAGAATACGGGCCCCATCCACGCGATTCCCGAGACTGTTGAAGACCGCGAGCTTCACCTTGTCCGGCATCGGCCGCACGCCGAGCCCGTCGGGCACCTGAACCGTCCTGCCTGCCGCCTGTCCGCCAATGATGCGCATCGTGATGAAGTGAAGAGTCCGTAAGAACCGCGGGAACCATTCCACCACACCGCCCCCTAGCACGAAAGGGGGAAGAACAGGAACCCGAGCTCACGAGGATTCCGCCCTGTCAGCCGGAAGGATTGAATCTGAAAGCAGGAAAGCAGGAGGGGAAAACAACCAAGACACGAAGGCTCAAAGATCAGAAGCTTTCGACTTTCGACTTTCGACCATGATCTTTGGCCCGCCCCTACGAGTTACACACGCGCTTCCAAAATCAAGTTGAACGGTGTCGCCGCCGCCCGAAGGCAGACCCCGAAGCCCGCTTCCTCGACGATCAATCTTCGCAGTCGCTTCTCGCCCGCCTGGGCACCCAGCGCCGCGCCCGTGGATTGGGCGAGTGACGTGGGCACGCAGACCATCGTGGACGCGGAGTAATACATCCGGCCAACGGGATTCAGGTTGTCCTGCAGGCTATCGCCGGCCATCGGTTCCACGATCATCACCGAACCGCCGGGATTGAGCGCGCCGCGGATGGTTTTCAACGCGCCTACCGGATCGCCCATGTCGTGGAGGCAGTCGAACATGGTGATCAGATCGTACGTTCCCTTCAGCTCATTCGCCTCGCTGATGTGGAATTGAAGGTTCGTCAGATTGTGCTCCGCCGCGTGGTGCTTTGCCTCCTCAATGGACGGTTCGTGAAAGTCAAATCCATGAACGTTCGCCTTTGGAAAGGCCTTCGCGAGGATCATTGTGGAAATACCGTGTCCGCAGCCCACGTCGGCGACTCTGCCACCCTGCGTGAGTTTGGCGACCACGCCGTTGAGCGCGGGCAGCCACGACTGCACAAGATGATTCTCGTAGCCCGGGCGGAAAAAGCGCGCGACGGCGCAGGACAAACATTGAGTCTGCTCCCCCCACGCGACGCCCTCGCCAGTGCGGAATGCGGCCCTCACCTGGGTCGTGTTATTCTGAAACGCTGCCGCAGCAGCGAATGCGGGTGCGAGATAGAACGGGCTGGCCTCATTGGCGAAAACAAATGCCTGCTCTGGCGTCAGCTTGAAAGTTTCGGTCGCTGGACAGAACGTGATGTACTTCGAAGCGGCTTGGGCAGAGAGCCATTCGCGGAGATACCGCTCGTGCAAGCCGGTCTTCGCGGCGAGTTCCGTGGACGAGAGCGGACCGTGTTCGCTCAAAGCTTTGTAGAGTCCCAGGCTTTCGCCAATTTGCACCAGGGGAACGCTGAATGCGCCGCCAAGGTCGTGCAACACGCCGCCCACAAGCGCGTTCAAGCTGACTTCGTCCAGGGTGGGTTTTGGCGGTGTTTGGGTGGGCATAGTTAACGGTGAATGAGGGTTCAGGTTGGAAATCGGCGGAAGGTTACATACAAGTGGAGCCGCAGGGGTCAGCCGCTATTTTGACACTATAGAAGCAGTTTAGCGCGATCTAAATTCGCACGGCCAGTTGGAGACCTGGAACAGATTGCCCCTTTTCAACAAGATCCTGCAATCCGTGCGAGGGAGACGGTCGTTTGCTCCTTCCAATACCCGGACGTTCCAGATTTTTTCGAGTTCCCTTTTGCTCGTTTCGTCAGATCTCGGTTTCGGCGTTCCGAGTTTCCAAATCCATCCCTCCGAATTCCAAATGAAACACCTCGGTCAATCCCTCCGACACCGGACTTCCATCCGGGTTTGACGGCATCAATTCTTTCATCGATTGCCACCAGCGCCGGCAGACATCCGTCGAGGCGATTGCGTTCCACTGTGCTTCGTCGCGGCATTCGACACAGGCGAACAGCTGCCGGGTCTCGGGATGGAGAAAAATGGAGTACCAGCGAACCCCGTGATCCCTCAACACGGCCTCCAACTCGGGCCAAATGGGCTGGTGACGACGCGCGTACTCCGTCTCGAACCCCGGATGCACGCTCATGACAAACGACTTGCGGATCATGGGCGTCAGCTTAAGGCATCGCCGGCTCCGGGGTCACGGAGTGCCGCGCCTCCCGGTGCACGGATTCAAATCGCGCGCGGATTGCGTCCACCGTCCCCAGCGTCAAAACAACCTCGTAATCGAACCGGCTTCCCGGGGTGATCGCGAATCGTGTCAGCGGCGCGAAATAGGAGCAGGACCCGTGATCCTCCCGGCCGTCGCCGTACCGGTAACAGGTCAATCGCGTGGCCTGCGAGACATACGCCCCCGCGCCAAATCCCGTGGCATCCACGTAGGCGGCCCAGTTTTCGGCCATGGCCCGCGACTCGTTCGGCCACCCGGGTTTGGATCGACTCAGCATCCCGTGCGTCCACGGCGCGCCGCCGTCGTAGACCACCAGCGTGTCGAACTCCGGTGAGAAGAAGAGCGCGGGAATCTCGTGATCGATCGTTGGATGCGACTCGCTTCCCGTGTAGGTCATTCTGAAATGCACCGTGGCCAGCCGATCCTTCAGTCGGATCCATTCCTCGAAGGTCACGTCGTCCATCTCCGCACCCGAAGCCCAATGTCGCGCCCGGCTTTTGGCATACAGCGTGGTGCGGGTTGAGCGCAGTTCGAGCACCGTCGCCGGCTTGCCGCGCCAATCGCCACCCTGCACTGGATTCCACCGCCAGGGCGTGGTGTTCCACATCGAGCCATCCACCGCGCCATAATAGGACTGCTGAATGAGGCGTCCCCGGTCCCAGTGATTGATGACATTTCGTCGCGACCCGCTCTCGGACAACCAGGCAATCCCCGCGCCCGAGGACCGCTTCACGCCAATCCGGACCCGTCCATTGTCGAGGAACAGGAGATCCGACGCATCCCGCTCTGGGGGAGTCTCCGCCGACGCGAGCATCATCCACCCGGCCACCAGTGCCGTGGTGAACCAAGTCCCGATTCGAAGCGCAAAGGGTTTAACCACAATGGACACAGATAAACACAGATGGGGAAACCGAAGCCGTGATGGAGTGGGATCAGGGGAGATCCGCTACCGCCTTCCTTCAGAATCTGCGTCCATCTGCGTCCATCTGCGGTTGAATCAAATCAGAAATCAAACTGATCAATGTTGTCCTTGGTGAACTTGAACGGCTCACCGAGCAGGACGTTGTCTCCGGAGATCTTAAACGTCCCAAGTGCCCCGGCAGTGACCTCGGTCGCGCCGGGCTTCAACTCGCCGCGGGCCAGCGCCGCGGCAACATGAATGGTCAGGCGGCCAAGATCGACTACACGCCAGAGGATCACCGTGTCGGTAACGCCCTCCTTCACGTAACGCTTGTTTTCGTTGGGCAGCCCGAGGCCGATGACCTTCACCTGCCCCACCCTGCCCGCCTGCTTCACCGCCTCCGCGGCGCCCGGCACGGCGGGCGAACAGATGGCCATCAACAACTTCACGTTGGGATTCGCATTCAGAATCGCGGTGGCCTCCGCAAACGCCTTGTCCTTGAGATCATCGCACGGTCGCAACGCCACTCGCTTGAGATTGGGATACTTCTCGGCGTTGCGCTTCTCGATGGCCTTCTGCCATTCGATCATGTTTCCGGCGGTGAGGCTGGCGGTGATGATGGCGTACTCGCCGGATCCCTGGAGCAACCGGGCCGCCTCGTCGGTGAGCGCGTTGCCGATGCCCTCGGGCGTGGCCTGGTTGACGAAGAAGCTGCGCGCCTCGGGCAGCGCATCGGCGTCAAAGGTCACCACCTTGATCCCGTGCGCCTGCGCCTTTCGCAACGCGGTGGAAATGCCCTCGCGATTCTCACAGGCCGCCGCGATGACATCCACGCCGCGGGTGATCCAAGTCTCGACGATTTCGTTTTGCTTGGCGGGATCCGGCTCGGTCGGTCCATCGAAGAGCAGCTTGATGCCGAGTTCCTTGGCCGCTTGTTCGGCCCCTTGTCGCGCGGCAATGAAGTAGGCGTTGCCCTTGCTCTTGGGCAGGAAGGCGACGGTCAAGGGCTTGGGGACGCCACCGGAAGTCGAACCGGCGGCGGGCGCCGTGCTTCCGGAATCCGGGGCGGAGGGCTTGCATCCGCTCAGGACGACGGCCAGGGACAGCAAGACAGGACCAAGGGAAAGAAGGCGCTTCATGACGGGGAATTGGATGACGCGAGTGTGACGGAAGCCCGGCGACGCGCCGAGAATTTCTTGAACCCCACCTCGGCGCTGAGGGCGCCAAGAAGGAGCACCCCGGTAAGGATCCCGGCCAATTCACCCGGCTGATCCGAGAGCTGGAGTCCATTGCGCAGCACCGCCAACGAGGCGACGCCGAGCAGAGTGCCCCACACCGACCCGGTGCCGCCAAAGATGCTGGTGCCACCCAGCACCACTGCGGTGATGGCCAGGAGTTCGTAGCCGGTGCCCGCATCGGCCTTCGCCTGCCCCACGCGTGCCACATACACCAGCGCCGCGAGTCCCGCTGCCGTTCCAGACAGCACGTAAACCCAGGCCACGCAGCGGTTCACCGCGATGCCGGCGTAACGCGCCCCCTCGGGCGAGTGCCCGATGGCCCGCAGGGCGCGACCAAAGACTGTGTAATGGACCAGAACGATCACGCCGGCAGCCACCGCAATCCACACGGGTGCCTGCGCGGGAATGCCTCCCACCAGATACCCCTGACCCCAGTCCAGAAAGCCCGATGGAAACCCGGTAAAATTGTCCACACCCCGTGTGATCGCCTCGGCGAGCCCGCGGAACAACGAGAGGCTGCCCAGCGTGACGATCAACGGCGGCAACCGAAGTCGGGTGATGAGCATCGCATTGAGACCACCACCCAGAGCGCCGAGGACCAACGTCGCCGCGGCGGCGACCGGCCAGGGCAGTCCCGCGTCCCGCCAGAGCTTGCCAAAGCAGACCGCGCACAACCCCAGCAGCGACCCCACCGACAGATCAATGCCACCGGTCAACACCACCGGCGTCATCCACACTGCCAGCAGGCCAATCTCGGCGGAGAGACGAACGATCTCCAACGCATTGATTGCCGTGGCGAAGTTGGAGCCAGTGCGCGAGAAGATCGCGATTTCCAACAGCAGCACCCCCACCAGGAAAAATTCCGAACGCCACCAGGACGGTTTGCCTACTGAGATCGCGGTACTCATAACCCTAAAGACGGCAGATCAAACCGCTGATGGACGCTGATGAACGCCGATGCTGAGAGAGCAACCCGGAAAGATCTCGGTCGAATCCACTCACCCGGAGGGAATATCTCGAATTCGTCCCTCTTTCTATCTGATCTGAGTTCATCTGCGTCCATCTGCGGTTGCGTTTTTTCTTAGTTTTCCGATTAGGACAAACGGCTCCTCCCGCCACGGTCGGCGGCGACGGCTACCAGAATGATCCCGCCTTGGATCGCCTTCTCCCACTGCGGTGGCAACTTCAGGAAGACCAGCGCCGGTGAGATGCAGGCCAGCAGAAGCACGCCCGCGAGGACGCCCCACAGCGTGCCCCGCCCGCCCGAGACGGCAACGCCACCGACGACCACCCCGGCGATCACCTGCATTTCGAGGCCGGTGCCGGTCTTGGGATCCACATCGGCAAAGCGAATCGCGTTGAGCACCGCGGCCAGACCGACCAGGGCTCCCAGGACGACAAACGCGCCCCAGGTCACTCGACCTGGTCGGATTCCCGCCAGACGGGCCGCCTCGCGATCCGACCCGACCGCATACACCCGGCGTCCGAGTGCAATCCAACCCAGGCCATACACGAGCAGGGCAAACACCAGCGCCGCGACCGCGAGGATCACCCCCTGCCCTGCGGATTGGCCCATTCCGAGCCATTGAAAACGGTCCGGCAAATCCTTCACGAACTCCCCCTCGCGCACCCAGCGGAGGGTCTCGCGCCACGAAACAAACGTCGCCAGGGTTACCACGATACTCGGCAACCCGAGGGCGGCCACCAGCCACCCGTTGAAGGCACCGAGCAGCGCGCCCGTGGCGATCGACGCCGGCACGACCAACACCATCGGATATCCGGCACGAGCCATCAGTCCCGCAATGATCGAACACACGGCGAACTGCGATCCGACGGAGATGTCAATCTGACGAACCAGGATCACCAACGTCATGCCGCAAGCGACCACGAGCACCGGAGCCGCCGCAGTGAGGGTGGCGAGCAGTTGTTGTTTTCCGAAAAAAGCGGGTGCCGTCACTGCAAGCACCGCGAGCAGGACCAGCAGTGAAGCGGTGACCGACAGTTCCCGGCCGAAACGCTTCATCACACGCCCTCCTTTCCGTCCCCATCACTCCGTCCCAGCGCCGCTGCCATCACGGTCGAGGCGTTGCTGCCTCCGGGAAGCACCTCCACCAACCGCCCGTCCCGCATGACGCCGATGCGATCGCTCATGCCAATCACCTCCGGTAGATCGCTGGAAATCAGCAGCACGGCCAATCCTGAGGCCGCCAGGTCGCGAATGAGTTTGTGGATTTCCCCCTTCGCCCCCACGTCCACTCCCTGCGTCGGTTCATCGAGAATCAGCCAGCGCGGCTGCGTGGCGAGCCAGCGGCCTAGCGCGACCTTTTGCTGATTCCCACCCGACAGAGAGCCTGCCAGCGCCTGCGGGCCGGCACAGGTCACCCCGAGTCGGGAGATGAGATCCAGGGCCAAGGCCTGCTCGGGCTTCGGCTTCAACCAAACTCCGCGAAACAGCCGACCCAACACGGCGAGGGAAACATTGTGGGCCACCGGCATCTCCAGGATGACCCCGTGCCGGCGTCGATCTTCGGGGACGTAGGCGATGCCCTGCTCCATGGCATCCCGCGGCGAGCGAAGCATCACGACAGCGCCATGAATCCGAATCTCCCCAGAATCCGCCGGCGTCAGGCCGAATAACACGCGCGCCAATTCGGTTCGCCCCGCGCCGACCAATCCTGCCAGTCCCAAAATCTCCCCGGAGCGAATCTCCAACGACACCGCGCAAACACCCGAAGCGGCACAGGAAAGATTCCGAACCGAAACCACCACCTCA
The DNA here is from genome assembly GCA_025354845.1 of Verrucomicrobiota bacterium. Taxonomy (GTDB): domain Bacteria; phylum Verrucomicrobiota; class Verrucomicrobiia; order Limisphaerales; family UBA9464; genus CAIVQB01. The sequence continues at coordinate 19,168 of JANXMD010000418.1, forward strand.
CCGATACCGTGAGCCCGGGGAGGATACAATTGATTCAGTTCACGTCCCACCATACTGCGGATGAGCTCGGACTCCGTCAGCGTAGGGCGCCCCCTGGCGTCGCGCACCGGGCGGGTACCCACCGATTCCCCGTCGCGGAGCACGGTGACTCGATCCGCGAGGGCAAAGATCTCCTCCAGGCGATGTGAAATATACAGGATGCCCACCCCCTCGCGTCGCAGATCGCGCACCAGTTCGAAGAGCCGTTCCACCTCGCGTCGAGTGAGCGACGCCGTGGGTTCGTCCATGAGGATCACCCGAGCTCCGGCGCCAAGCGCGCAGGCGATCTCCACCAATTGCTGCTCCGGCATGGAGAGCGACCGCACCTCTGCGTCCGGCGAAATCTCTGCACCCACACGACGCAACAACTCCACGGCGCGGGCCCGACGTTGCGCGAAATCGATGCGACGCCACGCGGTGGACGGCTCCAAACGTAACCCAAGATTCTCGGCGACGGTAAGATCCGGAAACAACGCTGGCTGCTGATAAATGCACGCAATGCCAAGCCGATGCGCCTGTGCCGGATCCAGCGACATCACCGATTGCCCGGCGATCTCGATGCTCCCTGCATCCGGCGCATGGGCGCCGGTGATCACCTTGATGAGCGTGGATTTTCCCGCTCCGTTTTCCCCGAGGAGTGCATGGACCTCGCCGGCGCGGAGTTCGAACGACACGCCCTTGAGCGCCCGAACGGCACCGAAGGATTTGGTGACGCCCGTCAATCGGAGCAACGGCACTTCGGCACCGCGCTCCGCGTTCCTCTCCACCTCGGATGGAAGGTCAATCCGGCTCATGCAGCGGATTCGGTTCGCGTTCAGATCTGCCGCCGAGCCAACACGCGGCTCTCGTACTCCCGCATCGCGCCCAGCCACGAGCTCCCGACCGGCACGTCGTGTCGGGCACAAAACTCCTCCCACACTGCGCCCCAAGGCAGTGAGCGCGCTTCCTCCTGCAGTGCCAACCGCGCGGTACGGTCACCCACAAGTTCGGCCGTTCGGATTGCGGGAGGTTCCAGCAACGCGACCAGCAGCGCCTTCTGCAGATTGCGCGCACCGGTCACCCAGGCACCGATGCGGTTGAGGCTGGCATCAAAATAGTCGAGCCCCAGATGCACCCGTCCGGTGGAGCGGGTCGCGATCACCTCGCGCGCGATCGCCAGCAATTCGTCGTTCAGGGTCACCACATGATCGCTGTCCCACCGGACGCCGCGGCTGACATGAAGCAACAACTCCGGAAGCCAAAGCAGCGTGCTGGAGATTTTGTCGGCAATCGACTCGGTGGGATGAAAGTGGCCCGCATCGAGGCAGATCATTTTCCGCCGCGCAACGGCGTAACCCAGGTAAAATTCATGCGAGCCGACGACGTAACTCTCGGAACCGATGCCGAACAGTTTGCATTCGACCGCGTCTAGGTTATGTTTCGG
>JANXMD010000429.1 GCA_025354845.1 Verrucomicrobiota bacterium
TGATGGGTTCGATCTCGGAGCGTCTGAATGGTGGTGGCGCGATCCATGTGGCATTCTTGGGGCGCGGTTTTCGGCGCTGCAATGGGCTTCTGATTCTAAGGCGTCGGCTTGTGAGACTGAACTCCCCTCAATGTCGAATCGCGCCGTCAGGTTGCTTGCCGCTCGCCGTCGAGTGAACTTTCTGCAACTTTTGAACGGCGTTACGGGTTGGACTGTCACGCTTTGACACTCAAACGTCCCTTTTCCCCGCCCGGCTTTTTCATGAACCTGAAACCGTTTGTCGCGCTGGTCGTGCTGGCGTCGATGCTGCCCCGGACCTCGCTGCTGGCCGCCAGTCCGCCCCCTCCCAAGCCGACAACGTTTGATCTCATCGGCCGGTGGAATGGCACTCTGGAGTTCGGTTCGATGAAGTTTCAGATGGTGCTCCGGTTGGTTCGCTCGGAGGACGGAAAGCAGGTGCACGCGTCCATCGACATTCCCGATCAAGGGGCCCGGGACCTACCGGTGGGGGCGGTCCTGTACCACGCGCCCGACGTGAGGGTAGAACTGGATGCCTTCCGGACCTCGTTTGTGGGAAAGTTGTCCGCGGACGGTCTGAGCCTGGATGGCCAGTTCAGCGAGGGCCCAGGCGGTCGCCCGACGCCGGTGAAATTCCGCAAGGATCCCAAGGGCAACGCCCCGGATGAGAAGCCAGTCTTTGAGCTGACGGCAGGCGAAACGCCGGATCTCCGCGGTTATTGGCGGGGATTGGTCCCGACGGAATCGGGAAGCAAGTCGCTCATCGGATTGAAAATCGGGCGTTTCAAGGACGGCCGCTTTGAGGCTGTTCTGGATGACTTTGAGCATGGGGCTTCGGATGTTCCCGCCAGCGAGTTGACGCAAACCAACGGGGTGACCCGCTTGAATTGGAACATGTTTCGGGCACAGCTGGAGGGGCGGCTGAACCCCACTGCGACCGAGTTCTCAGGAACCTGGAAACAGGGACCCAAGCCGATGGACGTGATATTCCGGCGTGAAAAGCATCCGGTGACCCCGTTCCCTGAAGGGACCTCGTTCGACGCCGACGCCAAAACGCCGACCGATCTCCGCGGCGAGTGGAAGGGCACCTTGTCGGTGGCTGACCAGAAACTCCGACTGGTGCTTACCTTGGGGCGTCCTCCGGAAGTGGCATCGACCTATGTGGCCACACTCAAGTCCCTCGATCAGGGAGGTCGGCCGCTGCTTGCGAACCAGGTCGGGTTCACGAATTCGGTGCTGAAAGTCGATTGCTCCGCCATTCGTGGCAATTACACCGGCACGTTGAATGCGGAAGGCACGCGGCTCGAAGGCGAGTGGGAGCAAGGTGGAATGAAATCACCGCTCACTCTGGACCGCGTGAAGACCACCGCCAAACAGGGAGGCCGCCCGTGAATCGCGTTCAGTCGTTGCCGGTTTCCACGCTCATGAATCTCACGATGTTTTTCGGTTCCGCCGCCGTTCGCCGCGTTCTCAGTTCGGTGGTCGCGGTGGTGGTCTTGGCGATGCCCGCCGTGGCCAAGGATAAGGACAAGGATGCGGCGAAGTCCGCAGCGAACACCGAGTATCAGACCCTCTTTGCGGACCATGAGCCTCTTAAAATTCGCATTGAGCTTTCGACCAACGCCATGGCGACGTTGGAGAAGGCTCAGGGTGGATTCGGTCAGCAGGCGGGACGCGACAACGTGGTTGGCACGGTTCGCGAGGGAAATCAGGTGTACAACGGGGTTCAAATTCACTTGAAGGGGGCCGCCGGCAGCTTTCGTTCCGTGCATGACAAGCCGGCTCTCACGCTGGCTTTCGACAAGCACGTGAAGGCCCAGCGCTTTCACGGATTGCGTAAACTGAGCCTGAACAATTCGGTTCAGGATCCCACCTACGTGAGTGAACAAGTGTGTCGCGAGCTGTTCCTCGAAGCCGGAGTGCCGACCCCTCGGGCCACCCAGGCGCGAGTTGAGTTGAATGGCAAGGATCTCGGTCTCTACGTTTTGGTCGAGGGATGGGATCGCGACTTCCTCGGCCGTCATTTCCCGGACACTTCGGGGACGCTTTATGACGGGGGCTTCGTGCGCGATGTGGGAGAAACGCTCTCGGTGAATGTCGGTGACCCGAAGTCGGATCAGGCGGATCGAAAAGCCTTGGTTGCCGCCTTGGACGAGCCGGATTTGACCAAACGTGCCGAGCGGCTCCGTCAGGTGCTCGACGTGGATCGATTCCTGTCTTTGATGGCGATGGAAGTGATCGTGTGGGACTGGGACGGATATCCGATGAATCGCAACAATTGGCGGCTCTATCATGAACCGGCTTCGGGGCGGATGGTATTCATGCCGCATGGGATGGATCAGATGTTCTGGAAGCCCGAGGGCAGCGTGTTGCCGCGCGTGGAGGGAAGGGTGGCCCAAGCGGTGTTGGAGAATCCCGCCTTGCGTCAAGCGTATCTCGAGCGCATTCGTCTGCTGAATCAAAAGGTGTTTGAGGTCAATCGATGGACCAACCGCGTGCAGCAGATTGCCAATCGGATCCGCCCGCAGCTGGCCGGGTCGGAAGCCACGGGCTATCCGGATCGCATCGCCGACTTCCGGACCTCGATGGTGGCACGCGGAGAAAGCCTCGCGCGACAATTGGCCCATCCGATTGAACCCGCAGCGTTCGGCACCAACGGCCTGGCGCGCCTGGGTGACTGGAAATCCAAGGAGACGTTTGGCGCCCCGCAATTCTCACCGGCGAAGGCGGCCGAGCCGGGAAAACCGGCGCAAATCGCGATGACGGACGGGAGCAGTATCGGCATTTGGAAGACCGGTGTATGGCTGGAGAAGGGACGCTACAAACTCGAAGGCCGGGTGAAGCTCCACGACGTGGTTGCGGATCCCGGGGACACGCGCGGCGGGGCCGGGCTCCAGGTGCAGGGAAACCGGATCGAGAAGCCGCTCCTGGGTACATCAGACTGGCAGCCCATTGAGATGGAGTTTTCGGTCAGCGACGCGCTGGCCGAAACCCAGGTGTCGTGCGAACTGCGGGCCGCCGCCGGTGAGGCCTGGTTCGATTTGGATGCGTTCCATCTCCGCAAGCTCCCCGGCAAGCCCGACGACTCGCCGGATCGTCGTGAGCGCCGCGGAAGAGGCGGAGACGAGCGACGTCGTGGTGGTGAGTGACCGGCGAATCCTGACGACGACGGTTCCGGCTTCTTGACCTCGCGCCGGATCCGGCTTTCATGTCGGCAGCGATTCCCATGTCAAACCTAGCCGCCGCCTTCCTTGTCGCCGTCGATCGTCACGCGGATCGACCCGCTCTCTTTTGGGGCGATGCCCAGGTGACCTACGGTGAGATCGCCCGATCGGCCGGATGGCTGGCGCGGGAATTGGTGGCACGATTCGATCTTCAGCCCGGGGATCGGGTGGCGCTCTGGCTGAAAAACCGGCCCGAATTTGTCACCGCGCTCTTTGGTGTCCTTGGAGCGGGTGGGGTGGTGGTTCCGGTGAACAATTTCCTCAAGGCCGAGGAGGTGGATTACCTGTTGGGGGATGCCGGGATTACGGTCGTGATCACCGAGTCCGGGCTGACCGAAGGGGTGTCCGAGCTTCGATCGCGACGCCCCAATCTCCGGGTTCTCCTCGTTGACGACTTTCCCTCGCAGCCGCCGGCCGGCGGGTTCCCCGTGGGACGCACGCAGGCGACCCGGGAGGATCTGGCCGTTCTCATTTATACCAGCGGCACCACCGGTAAGCCGAAGGGCGCCATGCTCACCCATGGCAACCTGTTGCACAACGTGGAGTCCTGCCGTCAGGTGCTTCAGGTGGTGGACTTCGACCGATTTGTTCTGCTGTTGCCGATGTTCCATAGCTTCATGCTCACGGTGTGTGTGTTGCTGCCCCTATTGGTGGGGGGATCCATGGTGATCATCCGTTCGGTGCATCCGCCGAAGTCGATGCTCCAGGAAATACTGCAGAACCAGGGATCGGTGCTGCCAGCCATGGCGGCGTTGTTCCGAGTGCTGGCCACGCTGCCGCCGGGGGTGGAACTGCCGTTGCGTTTGTGTATCAGTGGCGCCGGTCCGTTGCCGGCGGAGATTCTCCGCGCCTTCAACGAGCGGCATCCAACCGTTCCTTTGATTGAGGGCTATGGCCTGAGCGAGGCCAGCCCGGTGGTGTCGGTCAACCCGGTGGTGGGACCCTGGATTCCGGGCACGATTGGCCCGCCGGTTCCCGATGTGGAGATGTCGATTCAGGACGATGCCGGTCGCTCGTTGCCCGATGGAGTGGATGGCGAGATCTGCGTTCGCGGCGGGAACGTGATGCGTGGCTATTGGAACGCTCCGGAGAAAACGGCGGAAACGCTGGTCGGCGGTTGGTTGCGCACCGGAGACATCGGACACCGTCGCAGCGACGGCTACTACGTCATCACCGATCGCAAGAAAGACATGCTGAAGCCGAACGGGATCAACGTTTATCCGCGCGAGATTGAGGAGGTGCTGTATCAGTATCCGGGAATCCGTGAAGCGGCCGTTGTGGGGGAGCCCTGCGAGCGCCGCGGCGAACGGCCGGTAGCCTTCGTGAGCTTGGATGAGGGGCGTACCTTCGATGAGAAGGCGCTGATTGGATTTCTCCGCGAACGCCTCGCCGACTTCAAGTTGCCGCGCCGGGCCCACCTGCTTCCGGCGCTGCCGCGAAACGCGACGGGAAAAATCCTGAAGACCGCACTGCGCGAGCGCCTTGCGTCCGCCGAGTCGGAACGCGAGGGTTCCTGAACGGATGCCCGCTGCTCCGTGGTACTTTTAGTCCAAGGCCAAAACGATTCGAATCACACCATGCCCTCCCTGCGCCCGAAGAACGTCGTCAGCATTCATCCTTATTTCCGGATCAACCCGGACCGCATGTCGCAGGCGCGCCTGCTGCTTCGGGAGTTCGTTCAGCAGACGAATGACGAACCGGGATGTGTCTACTACGAATTCACCATCCATGAAGACGTGGTTTTCTGCCGTGAGGCGTATCGCGGTTCAGAAGGGGTCTTGGCGCATCTGGCAAACGTCGAGGCGATCATCACGCGAATGCTGGCCATCTCCACGCTGTTCCGCCTGGAGATTCACGGGCCTGCGGCGGACATTGACCGCCTGCGCGAGCCTCTGTCGCCCATGAGTCCCGAGTTCTATGTGCTGGAGTGCGGTATTCGCTGATCCGCGAGTTGCCTCTTGGAGCGGGTTCCCGGTCGACTAGCCGCCGGCGGTGATTCGCACGATCTCCAGCCGATCCTCGGCAGCCAGCGCTCGCGTCTCGAATTCCGAGGGGGCAACCGCCTCGCCATTGAGTTCCACCACTACGGAACGCGGCGGCAGCCCCAGTTGCTGCAGGAACGAGAAGAGGGTGGCCGGGGGGGTAATAGCCACCGCCCGGCCGTTCGCGATCACGTGATAGGGAGCCTGCGGGACCTCACCCAACGAGCTCATAGGCATACCCCTTGAGGTATTCAGTCTCGGGGATCGAGGGGATCACCGGATGATCGGGCGCTTGGCTGTATTGGGCAACCCGCTTCAGGGTCTTGTGGGCATCGGACGAGGCTGCGAGTACGACCTCTTCGAACAACCGGGCATCCACATGATGCGAGCAGCAGAACGTGGCGAGAATGCCGCCGGGCTTGAGCAGTTTCAACGCGCGAAGGTGGATCTCCTTGTAGCCGCGCAATGCGTCGTCCACCGAGGCGCGATTACGGGTGAAAGAGGGCGGATCGAGGACGATCAGTCCGTAACGCGGGATCAGCCGTTCTCCGGGGCCGTGGGTGGTCTGCGACTTGAGCCAATCAAAGACGTTGATGGTCTCGAACGCCAGCTTGTCCGCCACGCCATTGGCTTCTGCGTTCTTGCGGGCGGCGAAAATAGCGTCCTCGCTCTGGTCGAGCGCGAGCACGCGGCGGGCGCCGGCCTTGGCTGCGTGG
>JANXMD010000459.1 GCA_025354845.1 Verrucomicrobiota bacterium
GCCGATGGTAGTACATGTATAGCTTGTGCGAGAGTAGGTTGCCGCCTTCCCTTTAAAACCCCGCCTGAGGTCACTCCTCAGACGGGGTTTTTCTGCTTTAAAGTCCCCAAAAAACCATCGGGAATGGGGGGGATTCGGGAACAGAAATCGAGGGGCCCCGCGACGCTATGCATTTGGAATGTGTCCTCCCCAGCTTCAACGCTCCCTGATTGAATAATGGAGTGACGCGGTTACCCCGATCCTTCTACAACCGAGATACGGTGACGGTTGCGCGGGAGTTGCTGGGAAAGCTTCTGGTTCACGAGACGGATTCCCTGAATTGCGTTGGCCGCATTGTGGAAGTTGAGGCGTATCTCGGAAGCCACGATCGAGCGGCGCACTCTTCCAAAGGGCTGACACCTCGAACCCGGATCCTATTTGGCCCCCCCGGCTATGCCTACGTGTACCGGATCTATGGCATTCACCATTGCATGAATGTCGTGACCGAGCCCGAGTGCATCGGGGCGGCCGTGTTGATCCGGGCGGTGGAGCCAGTGGCCGGGATTCTCCGTCGCACTTGTGGCCCGGGCTTGCTGTGTGCCGCAATGGGGATCGACCTTCGGGTCAATGGTTGTGATTTGGAGACCGGTCCGGTAGGTGTCGTGGATTCGGGTGAGCCCGCGCCGCCGCGGGTGGTTCGGCGTCCCCGAATCGGAGTGGAGTACGCCGGCTCCTGGGCGCGACGCTTGCTGCGCTTCTACCTCCCGGGAAATCCCCATGTGTCGCGTCCCTAACCCTCGGAAACTGGCTTGCCCGTGCGGACGGACTCACGTTGAATCCCTCCCAGTCAACCCCTGTTCGTTTCTCCCATGAATCTTCGTTCACTCCGAGTTTCGGCCGCTCTTTTTCTGGCCGCCTGCACTGCCTTTTCCAGCCACGCCGAGGGTCTTGCGGATCGCGTTGCGGTCCAGACCTGGACGCTTCGGAACCTGAAGTTTGATGAGGTTGTCGCGTTTGCGAAGGCGCATGGAATCAAGGATCTGCAGCTGATCCCCAACCATCTCGACTACAAGAAGGAGTCGAAGGAGGAGCTGGCCCGCAAGAAGGGCGTCCTCGAAGCCAATGGGCTGACGGCCTACACCTACGGCGTCGCCGGCACCTCTCTCAACAAGGAGGAGAACCGCCAGCTGTTTGAATTCGCCAAATTCATGGGCATGAAGCTGATCGTCGTGGAGCCCGGTGACTTCAAGATCTGGGACAATCTCGAAGAGCTCGCCAAGGAGTACGACATCAAGGTCGCGGTTCACAATCACGGCATCAAGTCGACCTACGGGAATCCGGCCACCGTGAAGAACATTCTCCAACATCGCGATGCGCGCCTGGGTGTGTGCATGGATATTGGCTGGATCACCTCGGCCAATTTCGACGCCGCAAAAGTCTTCAAGGAATACAACGGTCGTGTGTTCGACCTGCATCTCAAGGATAAGCACATTGAGAAGGTGAAGGCCGGGGATGATGTCTCGTTCGATACCGAGATCGGGACCGGCGATGCGAATCTCAAGGGGCTCTTCAAGGTACTTCGGGAGAGCAACTATCAGGGGCGTTTGGCGATCGAAACCGACAGTCAGGACTTCGCACGTAATCCGGCACCCTTTGTCGATAACGCCAAGAAATTCGTCGCGGAGCAGGATGCAGCCGTGACTCGCTGATCGGGCGCATCAGACGGAGTTGGCCAAAGAAAACCGCCCCGGGAATTCCGGGGCGGTTTTGCTTTTTGAAGTGAGCCCCAGCAGTCCGTGAGGTTCAGAAGCCGAGCGCACCGAGGACGGCTTCCTTGCTCGCGGCGACCTCGATCGGAATGATTCCGCTGACTCGGATGGCCGTGTCTGGGTCCTTGAGACCGTGCCCGGTCATGGTGGCCGTGATGAGACTGCCCGCCGGGATTTCGCCGGCACGCACGGCGAGAATGAGGCCGGCGAGCGGGGCGGCGCAGGCGGGTTCGACGAACACGCCCTCGGTGCGGGCCAGCAGGGAATAGGCTTCGAGAATTTGCTCGTCGGTGACGCTGCGGATTGATCCGCCGGATTCCGAGGCGGCGTCCATCGCGCCCTGCCAACTGGCGGGGTTGCCAATGCGGATCGCGGTGGCGACGGTCTCTGGTTTTTCAACCGGATAGCCGAGAACCAGAGGGGCGGCTCCGGCCGCTTGCCAACCCATCATTCTGGGCAGCGTGTCCGACAGACCCGCATTGGCGTATTCTTTGAAGCCACGCCAGTAGGCGGTGATGTTGCCGGCGTTGCCGACGGGCAGGAAATGGAAGTCCGGGGCGTCACCGAGTACATCGCAGATTTCGAATGCGGCGGTCTTCTGTCCCTCGATGCGGACTGGATTGACGCTGTTCACCACCTCGGCGATGCCGGTTTCCCCAAGTTCGCGAACGATCCGGAGGGCGTCGTCGAAGTTGCCATCAATACTGATCGCCTTCGCCCCGTACATCAGGGCCTGGGCCATCTTGCCGAGCGCGATTTTTCCCTTGGGGAGAAGGACCACGGACTGCATTCCGGCGCGTGCGGCGTACGCGGCGGCGGCGGCGCTGGTGTTCCCGGTGCTGGCGCAGACCACCACTTTCGCCCCCCGCTCTGCGGCTTTTGAAACCGCGAGGGTCATGCCGCGATCCTTGAACGAGCAGGTCGGATTTAACGCCTCGTATTTGAGAAACAGATCGAATTTGCCACCGATCTTCTCCACGAATCGCGGTACGGGAATCAGCGGCGTGTTGCCTTCCAGCAGGGTGATCACCGGCGTCTGGTCGGTGACCGGAAGGAAGGAGGCGTAGCGCCGGATGACTCCGGGCCAGGATTTGTTCGGACTGCTCATGGACGGAAAGGGATGAATTACTCGAACGTCTCGACGCGGATCAGCACGGGCTCGGCCCGAACCACTCGGAGGCGTGAGATCAGACGGAGGGCCTTTTGGATCGAGGCGTTGGGGGCATCGTGGATCATCAGGATGACGGGCACTGTTTCGCCCACGTGTCCCTCGGGCTGGATAATCGAGGAGATGCCGATTCCCGCCTTGGCTAACAGGGTGGAAATCCGGGCGAATACTCCCGGCTGGTCCACGACTTCGAGACGCAGGTAATAGCGGGAGACGACTTCTTCCATCGGCACCACGCGGGAATCTGAGGAGTGCGCAACGAAGCAAGGAACCCGATCCACTGAGCCGTGTTTGAGGTCGAGTGCGGCATCGGCGAGATCGCTCAATACCGAGCTTGCGGTGGCGTCGGCACCTGCGCCGCGGCCATAGAACAGGGTGTCGCCCACGATGTCGCCCCGCACCGAAATGGCGTTGAAGGCGTGGTTTACCGATGCCAACACATGGGCGTTGGGGACCAACGCGGGATACACGGCGACCTGGATGCGCGTTCCGCCTTCCCCGGCCGAGGTTTTCTTGCGGGTGGTGGTGGCCGGGCCAGGGACGGTTTTGATTACACCTAGCAGCTTGATGGTGTAACCGAGCTGGGCGGCAAACTGGATGTCGAGGCGGCTGATCTGACGAATGCCCTCGGTGTGAATGGATTTGGGGTCCACCCAGAATCCGTGGGCCAGCGAGGCCAGAATGCCGGTCTTGTGCGCGGCGTCGTGACCGTCCACGTCGAGCGACGGTTCGGCCTCGGCGTATCCGAGCCGCTGTGCCTCGGCAAGCACCTCCAAGAATTCGATGCCCTCCAGCTTCATCCGGGTGAGGATGTAGTTGCAGGTGCCGTTGACGATGCCGGCCAGCGAGATCACGCGGTTCCCGACCAGCGATTCGCGGAGGACCTTGATGATCGGAATGCCGCCGGCTACCGATGCCTCGTAGTAGAGGTTGGTACCATGTTTGGCGGCGGTGCGGAAGAGTTCGGGTCCGTGCGCCGAGAGGAGGGCCTTGTTGGCGGTGACCACCGGCTTCCCAAGTCTCAATGCCGTCAGGACCATGTCGCGTGCGGTGGTGGTGCCACCGGCGAGCTCGACGACGATTTGCACCTCCGGGTCTTCGACCACCGAACGCCAGTCATCAGTGAGAACCCCTTTCGGGAGCCCGAGATCGCGACTCTTCTTGAGCGATCGAACTGCGACGCGGCGAATGGAGAGTGCGACCCCGAGGCGTGACGCCATGAGGGAACCGTTGCGCCGGAGGGCGCGGATGACTCCGCCGCCGACCGTTCCGCCGCCAATGAGGCCAAGGTGGACCGTCTCCATACGAAAGCCGCGAGGGTGACTTTCTCCCGGGGCCGGGACAACGCCTTTTTGCCGGAAAACAGGTTGATTCAACCCTACCCGCGGGCGGGGTCGGGCGTTGCGCGGAGCACGGGAGGACGGGTAGGTTCGCGGGCCTGTGACCAAACCTGTGTCCACTGCCAAGCCCGCACCCGCTGTCGCCCCGCGCCGCGTGGGCCTAATTTCCCTCGGTTGTGCCAAGAATCTTGTCGATGCCGAGATCATGCTGGGGTCCCTCCTCAAGCTGGGGGTGGAGATCGTCAATGATCCCGCCCAGGCCGACGCGCTGATCGTCAATACGTGTTCGTTCATCGACGCCGCTCAGGAGGAGAGTGTCGACACCATCTTTGAATCGACCGAATTCCGGTCCAAGGTTCGCCCCGGTCAGGCGGTGATCGTGTCGGGCTGCATGCCGCAGCGGTTTCGGGACGAGCTGCCCAAGTTGATGCCCGAGGTGGATCGCTTCATGGGCATCGATCAGGTCGAGCAGGTGGGCCAAATCGTGGAACAGGCCATCGCGTCCCGGGCAGCGAAGCTCCTCGCGGCGCCCCCCGCAAAGGGGCGCCAGCAGAAGCGCGAAGTGGCGTCACGCCTGGCCGAGATGGAAAAAGCCCGTGGCGGCCACGATCACGATCACGATCACGATCATGAGGAATCTCTTCGCGGGACGACTCGTTTCGGCAGCACCCGAAAGGTCATCGCGCTTCAGGCCGCTCCTCCGGCGGTGGATGTCACGGTGCGACCGAAATACATCCCGCAGTTTGAGACGCCGCGATTCCGGCTGACCCCGAAGCATCTCGCCTATGTGAAGATTGCCGAGGGCTGCAATCACCCGTGCAGCTTCTGCATCATTCCGCGGATGCGTGGATCGCATCGCAGCCGAACCCAGGCGGACATTGTGGCCGAGGCGCGCGCTCTCATCGCTTCGGGGGTCCGCGAGTTGAACCTGATTTCGCAGGACTCCACGTACTACGGACTCGACCTGCGACCGGGCCACACTCCCTCCATCGCCTCGCCGGCCAAGTTCACCGCCGCCACCCAGGCGCTGGCGGCTGATTCCACGACGCTTTGCACGCTGTTGCGCGCGCTTAACGAGCTCAAGGGCAACTTCTGGATCCGACTGCTCTACACGCATCCGGCGCACTGGACCGACGAGCTGATCACCACGATTCGTGAGTGCCGCAAGGTGGCGCGATACGTCGACATGCCGCTGCAGCACATCCATGACGACCTCCTCGCCCGCATGCGTCGCGAGACCAGCGGCGAGTACATCCGCAACCTGATTGCCCGCATTCGGGACGGGATTCCGGGGATCGCGCTCCGTACGACCTTCATCGTTGGGTTTCCCGGCGAGACAGAGGCGCATTTTGAGACGCTCCTCGACTTCATCCGCACCACCCGCTTTGAGCGATTGGGCATCTTCGCCTATTCGCAGGAGGATGGGACGATTGCCGGCAAGATGGCGCAGCAGCTCACGCCCGCAAAACGCCAGAAGCGTCGGGAGCGCGCCATGGCCGCGCAGCACGAGGTGGCAGTGCAGGTGGCGGAATCCTTTGTGGGTCGCACGCTCAAGGTGCTGGTCGAGGGCGAGGCGACGGCCCGGCAGATTGAGGCGGCGCGCGTTCAATCCTGGGAGCATGGCCTGATGCGCTCGGCGGCCGGTGCCAGCAAGACCGGGAAGACGAAGGCGCCGGCCGGAAAACTCCTGGTGGCCCGTGGTGAGGCGGATGCTCCGGACATTGACGGCCGCGTCTACATTCGAGGACAGCTTCCCATTGGTCGATTTGCCAAGGTTCGCATCGTCGGTCACACCGACTACGACCTGATCGCCGAGCCGGTCTGAATGGAGGCCGTCCGGTTTTGATTCCCGAGGGTTGCGTCCGTTGACGCCCGTGGGATCGCGGCCTACGGTGGCGGCAATGATCGCAGGAAAAATCGGCGCCAACGGCGTCAAGGCAACTCCTACCGCTGCCCCGGGCTTCCGCACCGGGGATGAGCGGTTGATCAAGCTCACGGAGAGTGCGGGACGCAAGGTGTCCACGTTGTTGGGCAAACAGGGGCGTCCCCAGGGCGTGCTCCGTGTTGCGGTGGTGGGCGGGGGCTGCTCCGGCTTGCAGTACAAGATGGACTTGCAGGATCAACCCCAGAACCGGGACATCCTCGTCGAGAGTGCCGGAGTGCGTGTGGTGGTCGATCCCAAGAGCGCCCTGTACGTCACCGGCAGCGAGCTGGACTACGTCGATGCCCTCACCGAGGGCGGGTTCAAGGTGAAGAATCCCAACGCTGCCACCAGTTGTTCCTGTGGCGAGAGTTTCAGCGCGTGAGTCGGCGAGAATGGTGGGTGCCGGCCACCGGCTTCTGGATTGGGTTCTCCGATGACCGACTGTTTTGAACTGCTCTCCGAGCCACGGCGGCCGTGGCTGGATGACGACGCGCTCAAATCACGATTTCTCGAACGCTCGGGACCGGTTCATCCGGATCGCGTTCACGCCGCCCCGCAGCAGGAGCGCGACGCGGCGACGTCCCGTTACGCCGATTTGAACGCCGCCTACAACCGGTTGCGTGAGCCGCGGGACCGCCTCTTGCATCTACTCGAACTGGAGTCCGGATCCGCTCCGGGTGACATCCAGCGCATTCCGCCTGGCACCATGGATCTCTTTGTTGAGATCGGTCAGGCGTGCCGCGATTGCGACGCCTTTCTCACTTCACGATCCGGCCCGCCGACCACTTCCCCGATGCTCAAACTCAAGGCCATGCGTGAAGGTCTCGAATGGAGCGGTCGGGTGGATGCACTGCGCGACAAGGTGCTCGCGATGCGATCGGTACTCGCGTCTGAACTCCAATCGATGAATGCCAAGTGGGAGCAGGCACCGCCGGTGGGAGATCCCACCCGCGGTGCCGCCTTGCCGCTGGAACGTCTGGAGCAGATCTACCGCTCCATGAGCTACGTCGCGCGCTGGATGAGCCAGCTCGATGAACGGCGGGTGCAGCTCGCTTCCTGAGACGACCCGCGTCGGGTGTCAGGCCTGTCCGCCGAAGGATAGATAGTCGTCGAGATCCAGCAGGTCCGCCCAGGAACGAATGTCCTCGCGGGTCTTCGAAAGCTTGCCGACGGCCTCGGCGAAGTAGGCCAGCGTCTCGGCATCGCTGTCCGGGCCGCGAACGTTGTGGAAGCCACTCCAGGCTTCGATTTCCCAAGGCGTACGCTTCAACGTGGCACTGGCCTCGACCCATTCCAACATGGCCCCGTCGCCCTTGCCGGCGGCGACCTGTTGCTGGAATGCCTCGGCATCCACGCCAGTGAACCGGAAGAAGTGCTGATCGAGGGGGCAGTTGAATTTGTAGTCGCCCAACTTGCCGGTCAGGGAGGCGCGGCATTTGTCGAGGACGCGAGGAAGGATAGCGTAACCGCCGAGGCGGACGCGCATGCTGCGGGGAGGACGCTGAGTCAGATCAGGGGAGGACATAAGAATTGGAGTTTGGAGTTTGGAGATGGGAGTTCGGAGATGGGAGTTCGGAGATGGGAGTTCGGGCTGGACCTTCGACTTTCGACTTTCGACCTTCGACTTAGAGCGCCGGGTAGTCGGTATATCCCTTCGGGCCGGGAGTGTAGAAGGTGGATTCGTCGGGTGGATTGAGCGCCGCGTTCTGGCGCAGGCGGGCGGGCAGGTCCGGATTGGCGAGGAAGGGGACGCCGAAGGCAATGGCATTGGCCCATCCTTCTGCCAGCGCCTGATTTCCCGAGTCTCCGGTGAACCCGCCAGCCGAAACGATGGAACCCCCGTAGTACGGACGTAGTTCCTTTGGGCCGACGCCGCCCTGGGCCCCATGGGCGATGTCTTGGGCGGTGACCTGGGTGATGTGCGCGTAGGCCAGGTTCCGCCGACTCAATTCCCGCAACACGTGTCCGAAGGTCTCGATGGGATTGGAATCGTGCATGTCATTGAACACGCCGCCCGGTGAGAAACGAATGCCCACTCGATCTGCGCCCCAAACTGAAATCACCGCTTCGGTGACCTCGAGGGTCAGGCGTGCGCGATTGGCCACGGAGCCGCCGTAGCCATCGGTGCGTTGATTGGTGCCGTCGCGCAGGAACTGGTCGAGCAGGTAGCCGTTGGCGTTGTGGATTTCCACGCCGTCGAAGCCGGCCTGGCGGGCGAATGTGGCGCCGTGCAAGTACTCGGCGATCACTCCTGGGATCTCCGAAATCTCCAACGCGCGCGGCGTGACGTAGTCGGCCATGGCCGAGCCGGTGAACACCTGGCCCCGAGGCTTGAGGGCGGACGGGGCGACCGGGAGTTCCCCGTTGGGTTGGAAGTCGGGATGTGAAATGCGCCCGACGTGCCAAAGCTGGAGCACCATGCGGCCGCCGGCGGCATGCACTGCGTCGGTCACGCGACGCCAGCCCGCCACCTGCGCGTCGGTGAAGATGCCCGGAGTGCTGGGATAGCCGAACCCCCGTGGCGATACCGAGGTGGCTTCGGCGATGATCAATCCCGCGGAAGCCCGCTGCGCATAATATTCGGCCATCATGGGGCCCGGGACGTTGCCCGCTTCGGCGCGGCAGCGGGTGAGCGGAGCCATCAACACGCGGTTGGGCAGGGTCAACGCGCCGAGTGAAACCGGGTCGAAGAGGCTGGGGGAGGTGGCTGAGTTCATGAAAAAGGGGTTAGATGCGGGACCGTCGGGCGGGGGTTTCGGTCTTCACCTGCGCAATGGCGTCATGCACCGCGCGCTCCGCGATGGCGGTGAGCACGGGGCGCGACGGATGGAGCCGGGCGGTCTGCAGAATTCCAAACAGCGTGGTGAGCAGGCATTGCGCCCCGGCCCGTGCGGCACGGGTCGCGGAGGGACGCCGCGGTGAGGCCGCGGCGCGTTCGAGGAGCTGTGCGAGTGCCTCCTCCAGTTCGGCGAAATGCCCATGAACTAACTGTCCGATCTCGGCATCCCCAGAGGCGTCTTCGGCGAGCGTGTTGGCCAGCAAGCATCCCCGCGGTGCGGCTCCCTTCGGTCCGAGCTGTCCCTCGACAATGACCTGAAAAAACTGCCGCAGGCCGGTTTCGGGGTCTGCCGCCTTGCGAAGGGGATCGATCAGTCGCTTCCGGGATTCCTCCGCGTAGGCTGCGCACGCCTTCAGAAAAAGCCCCTTCTTGCCGCCTAGTTCGCCATAGAGACCGAACCGGTTCAGCCCCGTGTCCGCCACCAACTCCTCGACCGAGGTGCCTGCCAGCCCCTGACGCCAGAACCGGGCGATGGCGAGTTGCGCCACCCGTTCCCGATCACATTCCTGGGGCCGTCCTGACATTGATTTCAGAATAGGTGTTCTGAAAACGGTGTCAAATGAGGTGGCGACGGGGGAATCGCAGTGGGTTCCGTTGAGGTCTTGAGTTCCCGGGTCCGAACGCGCTACGGTCTGCAATCTTGTGTGCGTCGGCGGACGTCGTGAATGGCCCCTGGAAGGGGGCCCTCTGTGCCATTTCCGGGAGGGCGGAAGTGCAATCGGAGGAAGTCGGATGCAAAGCAAGGAACCATCGGAGCCGGGACGGTAGCGCGGGAAGGGCGTGGCAACGCGCCCTTCGAGGAAACCGCAATCGGAATCCCGGCCTCGTTTCCAGTGACTGCTATGCGTGTTAAGAATTGGGTCGGCCCTCAACTGTTCCTCGTTTCCTGCATCCTCTCGGGTGTGTCGACCCAGGCTGCCCTGTTTGACAAGAACGAGCCGGTGGGTGCCGGCGTGGGCCACGTGGCTGGGACCTTCGGGTTTTACTTTACGCCTCGGCAGGATGTTTTTGTTTCCCAGTTAGGCGCCTTCAACTACTCGTTCTACACGACCGGATCGGCCGTGGTTGAGATCTGGAAGCAGGGGGCCGCCACGGCCGAAGCGTCGGCGATCGTCCCCCTGGGCGGATCCTCGCAGCAAGACGCCGATTTCAACTACGACTTCACCTCCCTCTCCAGTCCTTGGCCCACGCTCACGGCGGGAGTCCACTACCTGCTGGTCTGGAAGGACAATCTGGGGTCCTCCGTGCAGCCATTTGCGGATGGAATCCACTCCACGGTCAACGGGCCGATTGCGGCCTACGATGTGCCGGTTTCTGGGCCCGGACTGATCACCCTGAACTACACCTACATTTTCTCCGGATCGAGCCTGGCGGGCATCAATCCCTGGGATGAACAGCATGTGGATGGATGGGAAAAGTCGATCATCACCGGAACCCCTTCGTACATGGATGTGAACCTGGAGGTGGTCGCCGTCCCGGAACCTGCGGAAAGTGGGGTCGTGTTCGGGGTGGCGGCTTTGGGGTTGGCGTACTTCATTCGGCGGACTCGTTGCGCCGCCCGGTGACGCCAATACCATTGATAAGTGGTTTCTACCATGCTAGAATGCCATTTATGGATGCACGGATCACCATCGACAAAGCCGGTCGCGTCATTCTCCCCAAACCCTTGCGGGAGGAACTTCAACTGCTCCCCGGCGACACACTGGAGCTGCAAAGTTCCGGCGAACGTATCGTGCTGCGCCCGCTTCGCCCCGCCTTGCCCGTCGCCAAGGAAAAGGGCGTCTGGGTATTCCGCAGTGGCCAACCTTTGGCCGCCCGCGTCACCGACGACGCCCTTCGTGAGCTCCGGGAACCTCGCGGCGCATGAAAGCCTTTCTGGATACCTCAGTGCTGGTTCCCGTCGCTCTGGGCGACCACGAACTGCACGACGCCTGTTTGAAACTGTTTGTCCGCCACCCGCTGGGTGAAGCCTGTTGCGCGGCTCACAGCCTGGCCGAAGTCTATGCCGTGCTCACCAAGCTGCCCGGGAAGCACCGCATCACGCCAGACCAAGCCATGCTGTTTATCGGCAGCCTACGCGAACGACTCACGGTGGTGAGCCTCACCGGCGGGGAATACGCCGAGGCGCTCGCCCGAGCGGCCACGCTCGGCATCCAGGGAGGCACAGTGTACGACCTGCTTCTGTCGGCGTGCGCCCTCAAGGCCGAGGCGAAAGCTATCTACACCTCTAACCTTCGGCACTACGCGCTTTGCGGGACGGAGGTGCTGCGCCGTCTCAAGACACCCTGAAACAGGTTTGCTCCACCGAATCGCCCGACTACCTGCCCTCACGTCGCTTCTCCCGAAGGCATTTGTCACCTGTACGGATCTGACCCCAGACGCCCTCGCCTCCGTCCCCTCCTTCTTTGCGCCTTTGCGTCCTCCGCGCGAGACCTCGCCGTTCCGCGTCCAAGACCGTCACGCAAAGAACGCCAAGCCGCCAAGGCCCGAAGGATCTTCAGCTTTTGCCATTCGACTCCCGCCCCCCGGGCCAACGGCCCATCACAACTCTAGCCTGGGGTGCGAACCCCAGGAATCTCCCCTCACTCGCCCCCAAGCGCTGAAGGCGCATCTCACAGGCCAGGAGCGACACTCTTTGTGTCAATATATGAGACAGCCACGGGCTCCCTAATCACCAGTGCCCCACTCAGGCCGTGGGAATCGACATCCCGCCCAGTTCCCTCACCTTCGTCAGCAGCTGATCCGCGCCG
>JANXMD010000484.1 GCA_025354845.1 Verrucomicrobiota bacterium
CGGGAAGGAGCATGCCCGCCAGGATGGCAATGATAGCGATGACCACCAACAGCTCGATCAGGGTGAACGCTCCGGAACGCCGTATCGCGGGGCGAGGGGCGGACGAATCGGGGATCATGGTCCTATCAGGACTCAAATTGCCGTGAATTGCTTCAAAATTCCTCCGAACAAGAACGAAGCAAATCGCGTCTCCCCATGCTCTCTCCACCGTGCGCCCGCCCCCTCTCCAACCGCGACGATTCTTCAGCACCGGCTTCCTGGCCGCGGCGCGGGACGCGTTGACCCGGTCGGTGACTGGAATGATTTGGTTTTGCCTCGTTCCGGCGATCCTTGATGCAGGTGAACGCACGCCCACAGCGGCGGAATTGTCCGCCGCCGGGGAACGTCATTGGGCCTTCGCGCCGCTGAGTTCGCCGGCGGTCCCCGCGGTCCGAAATCCCGCCTGGGTGCGGACGCCGGTGGATCTCTTCGTCCTGGCCCGGCTGGAGCACGATCGGGTTCGCCCTTCGGTTTCGGCCCAACGGGAGACGCTACTCCGACGGCTCAGCTTCGATCTCATCGGCCTGCCACCGTCTCCCGCCGAGATGGAAGCCTGGCTGGCCGACACCGCTCCGGGCGCCTGGGAACGCCAAGTGGAGCGCCTGCTGGCCTCGCCCCATTTCGGGGAACGTTGGGGACGGCACTGGTTGGATCTCGCTCGCTACGCGGACACCAGCGGCTACCAGGTGGATCGCGAACGCCCGTGGGCCTGGGTGTATCGGGATTGGGTGATCAATGCGGTCAACGCGGATCTCCCTTTCGACCAATTCACCCGACTCCAGCTCGCCGGCGACCTCCTCGCCGCCCGGGCGCCTGGAATGCCAGTGGAACAGGTCCGTTCCGCACAAGCAGCCGCGGGATTCCATCGGATGACCCTGAAGAATTACGAGGATGGCGCGGATCCTATCGAAGACGCGGCGCGCATCGGCGTGGAACGGGTCGCCTCCACCGGACTCGTCTGGCTGGGCCTCACGCTGGGCTGCGCGCAATGCCACAACCACAAGTATGACCCCGTCACCCAGCGCGAGTTCTTTCAACTCTATGCCTTCTTTGATGCGGCGGAGGAGCAGGATGTCGATGTTGGGGACGGCTCGGTGGCGTATTCCTTCCACGAGCGCGCGGTGCCCCCGCAGACTCGGATCCACACCCGGGGGGATTTCCGACGCCCGAGCGATGTGGTGGGTCCGGCCTTTCCCGCCTCCCTTCAACGCCTGACCTCCCGGCCGATGGGCGTGTCTGCCGATGGGGCGCGCCGTCGGGATCGAGCAGATCTTGCGGAATGGCTGGTTTCCGACGTGGCGCCGCTCAGCGCCCGGGTCGCGGTGAACCAAGTTTGGTTGCACTTATTTGGCCGCGGTCTAGTGGCGACTACCGAGGATTTCGGACTGCGCGGCGAGGCCCCGTCCCATCCCGAACTTCTGGAGTGGCTGGCCTCGGAATTCATCCGCACCGGGTGGCGCCGCAAGGAGGTGATCCGCTGGATCGTGAACTCCGCAACCTACCGTCAGTCGTCCGCCGCGCGCCCTGAACTGGTGGCGACCGATCCGGAAAATCGCCACCTGTCCCGACAGAATCGCCTTCGCCTTGAGGCCGAGGTGCTGCGGGATGCCACCCTCGACGTCGCGGGCCTGCTCCGTCGTGAGGTGGGCGGGAAGAGTTTTCGGCCGGTGATGCCGCCCGATGTGAAGTTCCTCGGGACCGCGGGCGCCTGGACCTGGACCGACGATGCCGGTCCGGTGCTGTTCCGGCGCAGCCTTTACAGCTTCGCGCAGCGGACGGTGCCACACCCGTTGTTGGCCACCTTGGATCAGGCCGGATCCAGCGAAGTGTGCACCCGTCGCGAGCGCTCGAACACGCCCCTGCAATCCCTCACGCTGCTGAATCACCCGCTCTTCGTCGGCGCCGCCGAGGCGCTCGGGGCGACGATCCGATCCACGGATCCGGCCCACCTGCCGGAGGACTTGGAACGGTTGTTCCGGCAGCTTTTGAGTCGGGGTCCGATGCCGGCGGAACGCGCCCGACTGCTGCGTTTGGTGCGCGAGGTGGAGCAGGTTCAGCCCGGCGCCGGTGGACGGGTGCTCGCGCAAACGGTGTTGAATTTGGATGAATTTCTGAACCGCGAATGATGCCCGATTTCGAATCCATGGTGCAGCGGACCCGGCGCGACTTTCTGGTCAGCGGTTCGCGTGGCATTGGCGGTTTGGCGCTCGCGGCGCTGTTGGATCGGGATCGGCGTCTGGCTCCGGCGAAAGAACCGCCCCGGCCGGGTTCACCGAGAAGCACGGCGATCATGGCAGAGCGGCTTCGTTCTCATTTCGCGCCCCGGGCGAAGAATTGCATCTTCCTGTATATGGAGGGCGGGGTCAGCCAGCTCGATCTGTTCGATGCCAAGCCTCGGCTGTTGCAGCTCAGCGGCCAGAAGCCGCCCGACTCCCTCACCGAGAAGGCGCGGTTTCCCTTTATTCAGAAGGAATCAGCGGTGCTGCTGGGATCGCCGCATCCCTTCCGTCGTTATGGCCAATGCGGCATGGAACTGAGCCAGTGGCTGCCGTCGATCGGTGCCTGCGCGGACGAGATCGCTCTGGTGCGCTCGATGCACACCGAAGCGTTCAATCATCATCCTGGCGAGCTGCTGATGTACTGCGGATCCATGATGCTTGGGCGTCCGAGTGTCGGGTCCTGGATCACCTACGCGCTGGGCAGCGAGTCGCAGAACCTGCCGGGGTATGTGGTCTTGACCGCGGGACGGGCGGCGAGCGGTGGAAACACCATGTTCAGCAGTGGGTTTCTCCCGTCGAACTACGCGGGAGTGATGTTCCGCGATCGCGGCGAACCGGTTCGGGACCTGGCCAATCCGCCCGGCTGGAGCGCTGAAGCCCGCCATCTCGGGCTCGACGCACTGCGGGACCTGAACACGCAGCATCGGAAGGCGGTGGGAGACCCGGAAATCGCCGCCCGCATCGCCAGCTATGAACTGGCGGCCCGCATGCAATTGGCGGCGCCAGAATTGACCGATCTCGACCGGGAACCCGCCGCAATGCGCGCGGCCTACGGCGTGGATCGCGATGCCGGCGGTCTCACCACCTACCGTGGCGGCGGCCCGGATGCCTTCAAATCCTTCGCCCGGAATTGCCTGATGGCACGCCGAATGGTCGAGCGAGGGGTCCGGTTTGTGGCCATCCACCACGCCTCCTGGGATCACCACAACGACCTGGATTCCGACCTGGAGTTCAACTGTCGGGTGGTGGATCAACCGGTGGGAGCGCTCTTGCGGGACCTGAAGCAGCGCGGACTGCTCGACGAGACTCTGGTGGTTTGGGCCAGCGAATTTGGACGGACGCCGCTGGGGGAAAACCGTCC
The DNA here is from genome assembly GCA_025354845.1 of Verrucomicrobiota bacterium. Lineage (GTDB taxonomy): Bacteria > Verrucomicrobiota > Verrucomicrobiia > Limisphaerales > UBA9464 > CAIVQB01. The sequence goes on from JANXMD010000484.1 coordinate 3,400, forward strand.
CGGCTTCGCCAAGGTCACGGGGCGCGACCACCACCCGTTTGCGTTTTCCCTGTGGATGGCCGGAGGCGGCATTCGGGGTGGACAAGTGTACGGGGCCACCGATGAACTGGGTTGGAACATCGAGCGGGACCCGGTTCACGTGAACGATTTCCACGCGACCTTGCTGCACTGCTTCGGCCTGGATCATGAACGCCTGACTTATCGGTATCAGGGTCGCGATTTTCGCCTTACCGACGTCGCCGGCTCGGTGGTGCGACCGCTCGTGGCGTAGGGATTCCGTCCGGGATGAACGTCGGGGGCGGAACACTCGTTTAACGGAGAGCCAAATTTTTTCCGAAACATCCGATCCAAACTCTTGCCTCCGCGGGGATTCGAGGTGTAAGAATGGCCCGTTAAAGTCCCCTGAACCCCTATGGCCTGATACCCATGCTCACACTGCTCGGCCCCAAGCCTCCCGGCTGCTCGTATTGCGATGGTGTTTCCCGTCGTAATTTCCTGCGCATTGGAGCCCTCGGTATGGGCGGTCTGGCCCTGCCGCAACTGCTGCAGGCCCAAGAGGGTTCCGGTGTTCGCACCGGCGGCATGGGGCACAAGGCGGTGATCATGATCTTCCTGCCGGGTGGACCGTCCCATCAGGACATGTTCGACCTGAAGATGGACGCGCCGGCCGAGGTGCGGGGTGAGTTCAAGCCCATCCCGACGAGCGTCCCCGGGATCCAGATCACCGAGCATCTTCCGAAGCTCGCACGACTCATCGACCGGTGCTCGATCATCCGCTCGATCGTGGGATGCAATGGCGATCATTATGCCGCCCAGTGCCTCACCGGCCGCGATACCAAGAACATGCCGCCCGGCGGCTGGCCGGCCCTGGGCTCGGTATTGTCCAGGCTCCAGGCGGCCGTCGATCCCGCCATTCCCCCGTACGTCGGGTTAGCGCCGAAAATGGGCCATGAACCGTGGTCTGAGAACGGACGTCCCGGGTTTTTGGGTGTGGGTCACGCCCCGTTTCAGCCCAACAAGGGCGGTGGCGCGGAGGACATGGTGCTTCGCGGCCTCACGCTGGATCGCCTCTCCGATCGTCGCGCCTTGCTGGCCTCGGTGGATCGTTTCCGTCGCGATGTCGATGGCAGCGGCATGATGGAGGGCCTCGATGCCTTTCATCAGCAGGCCTTCGGCATCCTCACCTCGAGCCGTCTGGCCAAGGCACTCGATCTCAAGAATGAGGATCCCAAGCTCGTCGAGCGCTACGGCAAGGGCGATCCACGCAACCGTGATGACGGCGGCCCCAAGCTCATGGAGCAGTTCCTGGTTGCCCGCCGTCTGGTGGAGGCCGGAGCCCGCTGCGTGACCCTGGCGTTCAGCCGCTGGGACCATCATGGCGACAATTTCGGCGCCCTGCGCCAGGACCTTCCGCTACTCGACCAGGGACTGAGCGCGCTGATCACCGACCTGCACGAACGGGGCTTGGACAAAGATGTCAGCGTGGTGGTGTGGGGCGAATTCGGTCGTACGCCGACCATCAATAAAGAAGGAGGTCGCGACCATTGGCCGCGCGTCAGTTGCGCCCTCCTTGCCGGCGGCGGCATGAAGCACGGCCAGGTGATCGGCGCCACGGACCGCCTGGGGGGCGAGGCCAGCGAACGCCCGGTGGCCTTCGGCGAGGTGTTTGCCACGCTCTACCACAACTTGGGCATCGACGTGAACAAGGTCACCATTCCCGATTTCACCGGACGTCCCCAGTTCCTGGTCGATAGTGGCTATCAGCCGATGAAGGAGCTGGTGGGGTAAATTCGAGGACCCACCCCAATGACACCAGGATTCGGAGAGGAAATCGTGCTGAATTTTGAGCCAGCAATTGTCATCCACTTCCTGTCGAACGCCCGGCGAACACTAAACTGGAATTCCATTTAATCCGATCCCATCTGTTAGCGTCGTCGCGCCCTTGCTGTTCGCTCAATTTTTCTCCGCATGCTCACCCTCCCCGGCCAGGCCAGCACGTTTTGCGATGGCGTTTCGCGCCGCAATTTCCTGCGCATTGGCGCGCTCGGCATGGGCGGCCTGACGCTCCCTCAGTTGCTCCGCGCCGAGGCAGAGTCCGGGTTGAGCTCCGGCCACAAGGCGGTGATCATGATCTACCTGCCCGGTGGTCCGCCGCATCAGGACACCTTTGACCTCAAGCACGAGGCTCCGGCGGAAATTCGGGGTGAGTTTAAGTCCATTCCCACCAGCGTTCCGGGCACCCGCATCTGCGAGTACCTCCCACGCATGGCTCGGATTGCCGACCAGTACACGATCATCCGGTCGATCTCGGACGCGGTGGATGATCATTCCGATTTCATGTGCCAGACCGGCCGCCGGAAGAACAACCAGCCGCCCGGTGGCTGGCCGACCTTCGGCGCCACCGTGTCGCGTGTGCTTGGACCCGCGGATCCTGCGGTTCCGGCCTTCATCGGCTTGGAGCCCCGCATGCAGCATCGGCCGTACAATGCGGCGAATGCGGGGTATGCGGGAGTGTCCCACGATGCCTTCCGCCCGGCCGCGGATGCCAAGTCGGACATGGTGCTGAACGGCATCAGTGCCGACCGTCTCGCGGACCGCCGAAGTCTATTGAGCGCCTTCGATCGCTTCCGGCGCGACGTGGATTCCAGCGGCCTGATGGCCGGTCTCGATGGCTTCAACCAGCAGGCGTTCGGCATGCTGACCTCCAGCCGTCTGCTCGCCGCGCTGGATCTCAAGCGCGAGGATCCCAAGCTGCTCGAGCGCTACGGCAAGGGGGATTCCAAGGTGCATGGCGACGCCGCGCCGATGCTCAACGAGCAGTTCCTGGTGGCCCGCCGCCTGGTGGAGGCCGGAGCGCGATTCGTCACGGTCGCGTACGGCTTCTGGGATTACCACGGCAACAATTTCGGCAATGCCCGCAATGACCTCCCGTTGCTCGACCAGGGCGTGAGCGCACTTCTCGAAGACCTCAAGCAGCGCGGTCTCGACAAGGATGTCAGCGTCGTGATGTGGGGCGAGTTCGGCCGCTCTCCGACCGTCAACAAGGACGGCGGCCGCGACCACTGGCCGCAGGTCAGTTGTGCGATCCTCGCCGGTGGCGGCATGAAGACCGGCCAAGCCATCGGCTCGACCGACCGCCTCGGCGGCAACGCGAAGGATCGGCCCGTCGGCTTCAGCGACATCTTCGCCACGCTCTACCGCAACATGGGCCTCGCCGCCGAGAGCACGGTGAACGACCCGACCGGCCGTCCGCAGCACGTCTC
>JANXMD010000533.1 GCA_025354845.1 Verrucomicrobiota bacterium
TCCAACGCAACCAACGTCGGCGGCGGCAATTCCTGGACCAATTTCAATGTGGATTCCTCGCTGCCGTTCAATACGCAGGGTTCGATCCAGGTAGCGGGTCTTGGGCAGAGCACCGATCTCTTCGTTATTTCCTCGACCGGAAAGAACGTCTACCAGGTCAACGGCTACAACAACTCCACGGCACCCACCTTCACCCAAGTCGGCGCCAATGGCATCATCCCGGTGGCCATGTCCGACCTGAGCATCATTGTTTCGGCTCCGCTGCCGGTGCCCGAAGCGTCAACGGTACTCGGCGGAGCGAGCATTGCGCTCGGGGCCGGTTTTGAATGGTTCCGCAGACGGCGCAAACGGCGCGAATCAGCAGTCAGTCCGCCCGCCGTGTAACGCAGACGACATGAAAAGGCCCGGGATCGCTCCCGGGCCTTTTCGTTTCAATGCCGCTGAATCCTTACGGAATGAACTCCAGCCATCCGAAACGTTCGGCCGCGTGAAAGGTGCCGGTCAGCGTCGGATTCATCGCCAGGAAGGCATGGTGGGCGCGGTCGATGCGATACAGGTTCACCCGCCATTTGGTACCGATCGCCGGCGCCGATTGGCTCAGCGACGCGAGCGGGATGCGTACTTCGCAAATCCATTCGTGACGCTTCACATCCACCCGCACCTTCCATTCCATGTCGCTGCTCCACCCAAAATCGGAATTCGGTCGACGGATGCGCAAGTCGAGAGCCTCACCGTTCGGGGCCCACTCGTACTCGGTATACTCGTTCAGATGCTCGACGTCGGGTGCCACGAACAACTCCACCACGTCCTTGTCCCACAGAGCCTGCGGCGATTTGACGCGCTCGACCTTTCCCGGCTTGCCGTAGTCGTCGAGCTTGGTAAAGGGACACTGGTAGGACAAATAGAGGTACTTGTCCGACCACAGCGCACGGCAGAGGGTGGACACGTCACGATTCACGGCACCGGAAACCGTATCCTGCTCCAGGAGGACCACCGGTGCCTGCTTCCACTCGGGCTTGTCCAGACGCGCGTCCGGCTTGAAGTCGCGCCGCAGATGCGGGACACGCAGGACCGTGGCCGGTATCGAACGCACCAGGAGTCGTCGTGCATTGTCGAAATAGATCTTCCGCAACACCTCCGGCGGCAACCCGATGGAATGAATGTTCCAGTCACCCTGGATTGGGGTCATGTGCGGCCAGTCCCGGTCGCGTGTCTCCAGCCAGCGCCACTCTTTGTGGAAGAACCCCACCGCATCGTCATCGGTCGGATTTTCCGCGTCGCCGGAGGATCCCAGGATCATCTTGTCGTACACCTGAAAATCGGTGGCAAACAAGATGCGATCCTGGTGCTTGAGGAACAGGGCACGGACCCGCTCGGGATCCTGACGGCCGATTTCCGGAATGCGGGCGGCGAGATCCGCCATCATGTTGGTGTGAAGATCGAGCTGCTGGTCCACCCAGGTCAGGTCCTCCGCATTGTTGGCAAAGTGAACGCAGACGAAGGTGGTTTTCGGATGCCGGGTGATCACGCGCTCCAACGCCGCCAGCAACTTTTCCCGCGGAGGGAACTGCTTCGGGTCGCCAAACCACCAGCTGCGGTGATCCTTCAGCTCGGTCCATCGCTCATTTTGCTGGGCGTAGGGAAGCCAGAACGCCCGGGGATCCGCCACGTGAATGCTGACCGGCATTCCCAGCTCGCCACAGCGACGCCACACGCCGTCGAGCTTCGGATCATCGATCTGAATCAACTCCCCACGCGCGTTGCGCAGGTACAAGCCCAGGCGCTTGTACTCCTTGAATCCCGCCGCCCCCAGCCGGTACGCGGTTTCCACCTGACGGATCGCCTTGCGGTCGAAATCGGGCTCATCCCAACCGGTGTAATCGAGATTGAAGTACTGAAGGAAGCGTCCCGGAGCGATACGGTTGAAAAGGTCCCGCGTGCGTTCGAATTCCGCGAGGTTCGTCCCGTGAACCGTCACCGTGCCTCCGCTGAGATTCACCCCGATGCCAACGCCCGAGCGGTCCAGAATGCCCACGGCGCGACGAATGCGCGGCTCGCTGGCGTCAATGTGTTGGTGGAGATCAATGATGCGATGCTCTGCCCTCCAGGCGTCCCCGTCCCAGGGCGGCGGCGTTTCCGCTCCACGGACCGACGTTTGCAGGGACGGCCCAGCTCCACATGCAGTCAGGAGTCCGGCCAGGATCCAACTTCCGGGAAAACGCATGCCTCAGTGAAGCGCGGTCGTGGCCTGCTGACCAGTCGCGAGACAGGGCGGAATCCGGGCCCATCGATTCAGAGTCACAACTGCACCGATTCCACTCGGCGCAGGCCAAGGCGCAGCGGAATCCAGCCCGCCAGCACGCTGACCAGCAGGAACAGCGTCCAGACAAACACCGCTCGCCCCGGATCAAATTCATCCACTCCCGACGCGCCCCAACCCCAGGGCGTCCCCACGGCCAGGATGCCCACGGATCCCGCGATGTAGGCAAAGCTGATCACCAGACACAGAGTTCCGCCAAATCCGCTGACGATCTTGCTCGGATTCGTTTCTTGAAAATCCGGATACAGGGCTCCCAAACCCACCGCCAGACTGTTGAGGACCAGAGTCATGACCGTGATGGCGCCGCAGAAAAACACCGTCCGCGCCGCTCCCAACTGGAGCATGCTGCAGGAGACCAAGGTGAGCCCTGCCGTCACCACCAGGGTTCCCAGCGTTGCGCACCAGAACTTCAACCACACGACGCGCACCAGTCCGAGCGGCGCCAGCCCCACCACCCAGACCCGCCGCCCCTCCAGCGAGAATTGGGGGAAGACGAAGCGCGTGGTCAGCGTCGCGAGATTCAACGCGCAGGCGCCGAGGTTCAGGTAGCCGACCACTGCGAGCCAGAACGGCGAATCCAGCTGACGGGTGAAGTGCCGGATGTTCACCACGTACACCGCCAGCAGACCAAAGAGCATGAGGGTCTGGCCCCACTGAGTGGTGTCGCGCCAGAAGACGCGGAGATCCTTCGCCACCAGGGCGCGGACATCCGACGGAATCCAGCCCCCCACCGCCAGCAGCGAATCCAACAGCCCCTGCGAGCGAAACCGAAACTCCGGAAGCGCGCCTCGCTGCTCGCGCCGGCGCTCCTGGAGACGTTGAAACCAATGCCAGCGGATCCACAAACTGCCCCGGCTCTGCACTTCGCTCGATGCCTCGTAAAACGCCTTTCCCAGGCGCGTCGCCACCACCAGGGCGAAAAAGAGCGAATTGCTCAACAGCACCAGGACAAAAAAACCCGCCGCCCGGAACGCCCCCTCCGCCCACGACTGCACGCTGGAGCTCAGCCAGTAGCTGGGCAGGAATGGGAATTGGGAAAACCGAGTGCGATCCAGCAACCGGTCAATGACCGCGAGAACACGGGTCTCCAATTCCTCGTCCGTCACCTTCTCGGGCCTCAACTGAAACAGAAGCATTCCCAGGCCCACAACCAACGCCGACACCAGAATCACCTGGAAGGCCTTCCGGTCGAGATGCCGGGCCAGCAGGATCGCCAGCGAGGCTCCGACGGCACCGGGCAGGACGATGAACAGCGCCACCAGCACGACGACGGCGGGATAGAAGTGCCACGCGACGCCATTTACCAATCCGTAGGCCGCAAGCAACGGGGCGATGAGGAACAGGAACGCCCAGGAAGCGAGCAGCGTGGACTCGATGAGCTTCCACTGGAACACCGTCCCGGCGGAAACGGGTGCGGTGAGCAGGAAGGCGGTTTCGCGATTTCGAAACAAGTTGGTGTAGCTGATGACCAGATTCGAAAGCAGCAGCAGCCCGAACAGGAACGCGAACAGGAGAAACAGCAACCTCTCCACGAGCAGTCCACCCAATCCTGGAAAACGCTGCAGGAACCGCAGCCCGAATTGAAACATCGAGAAGGCCAGCAGCACGTAGCCCGACAAGAAAAGCAGGACGAGGACGAGCAGCATCCACGACTGATCCTTCAGCGCCATCCAACGGCGCCACGCCCCGAGCGCATTGACCCGGATAATTAATCTCAACGCAGCGCCGCCTTCCATCTGGGACAATCATCGGCCCGCTTCTCCCGTCGCGCAACCTCCGACCCGTTCAGCTCATTGGTGACACTTCGCGATGCCACGGAGTGGACTGCTCATAGGCGTGGGCGATGCGAAACATCGTCTCCTCGCCAAACGGTTTACCCAGCAATTGCAGCCCCAGCGGCAGGCGCGGAACACCCAGCTTGGGTGCGGTGAAGCCGCACGGAACGCTGATGCCGCAAATGCCCGCCAGGTTGCAGGAGATGGTGAAGACATCGCTGAGGTACATCTGGAGCGGATCTTCACTCTTCTCACCCACACGGAACGCCGCCGAGGGCGTGGTTGGGGTCAATATCGCATCCACCTTCTCGAAGGCCTGCAGGAAGTCGCGGCGGATCAGCGTGCGCACCTTCTGCGCCCGGAGATAATAGGCGTCGTAGTAGCCGGAGCTGAGCACGTAGGTGCCCAGGATGATGCGACGCTTCACCTCGGCCCCGAAGCCCGCCCCGCGGGTCTTGGAATTCATCTCGGCCGGATCGCGCCCCTCGACGCGTGCTCCGTAGCGAACGCCGTCAAATCGCGCGAGGTTCGCCGACGCTTCGGCCGGTGCGATGATGTAATACGTCGCGGCCGCGTAGTCGCTGTGCGGCAACGACACCTCGACCACTTCGGCCCCGAGTTCGATGAACCGCGCCACCGATGCCTTCATGGCTGCGTCGACCTCGGCGTCCAGGCCGCCAATCATGTATTCTTTCGCGAGACCGAGCCGGATGCCCGCCAGCGGACGCGATCCACCCCCAGCCACTTCAAGGGCCGACAGGTAATCCGGCACCGGTTGCGGTACGCTGGTGGAATCGCGTCGGTCGTAGCCGGACACCACCCCGGTGACCAGCGCCGCGTCGCGCACCGTACGCGCAAACGGACCGATCTGATCGAGCGAGCTGGCAAACGCCGTCAGACCGTACCGGGAAACGCGGCCGTAGGTCGGCTTCACGCCCACCACGCCGCACAGCGCGGCCGGCTGACGGATCGAGCCCCCGGTGTCGGATCCGATGCTCACCGGCACCATCGCCGACGCCACGCTCGCCGCGCAGCCGCCGGAACTGCCACCCGGTATGCGGGTCAGATCCCAGGGATTCAGCGTGCGCTGGAAGGCCGAGGTCTCGGTCGAACTGCCCATGGCAAACTCGTCCATGTTCAACCGACCAAACACCACCGCTCCCGCCGCCTTCAGCCGTTCCACCACCGTCGCGTCGTAGGGCGAGCGGTAAGTGCCAAGAATCTTGGACGAACAGTTCAGCGGTTGCCCGCGATGCGCGAGTACGTCCTTGAGCGCCACCGGGACGCCGAGCAGCGGCTTCTGCACATGCGTGACACCGGCCGCGAGATCGCGGTCGGCAGCCTCGGCCTGCGCGCGCGCATCCGCGGCATCGAGACTCATGAAGGCCCGCACCTCGCCATCGACGCGCGCGATCTGATCGAGACTCGACTGGAGCGCCTCGGTGGCAGAGCACTCGCGGCGGCCCAGCCGGCCGGTCAGTTCCGCGAGAGTGAGACGATGAAGCTGAGACATGGAGGGAAGGGGGAAAAGGTGCGAACGCCGCGGCCTGACTTACTCGACGATTTTAGGCACCACGAACAGGCCGCCGGAACGGGACGGGGCGTTCGACAAGGCCGCCTCGTGGGATAGCGGTTCTCGCGCCACGTCGGGTCGGGTCACATTGACCAGCGGAAACGCATGAGCGGTCGCCTCCACACCGGTCACATCCACTTCCTTCAGCTTGGCGATGTATCCGAGAATATGGCCCAGCTGAGTGCCCAACTTCTCTTCTTCGGCCGGAGACAGTTCGATCCGCGCCAGTTTGGCGACGTAGTGGATGTTGAAGTCGGACATGCTCTTCCTGGGCTAGGGACTAATGAAAACCTGGGGCCGGCCGCGGCCGTTGGATTCGGGGACCGCGCGCTCTACTCTTCGCCGAACTTGGCCTGGACCAGCGCGACCAGTTCCTCAAGCGCCTTTTCGGCACCGTCGCCGGTGCAAATGATCCTGAGCTGACTTCCCGGCCCGGCGGCGAGCATGAGGAGGCCCATGATGCTCTTCCCATTGATTTGTTCGCCATCCTTCTCGACCAACACCTCGCAGGCAAACCGCCCCGCCATCTTGACGAATTGGGAAGACGGCCGGGCATGGATCCCCTGCTTGTTCAGGACGACGACATCGCGGCTAAACAAGGCGGATTCAGGCTGAGTTGGGAGGGAGGCGCTCAATTCCGCCGGCAAGAATGGCGGGAAAATCAGCGGGATGCCAACGGGAATTCAGAAACCGCCCGCCTACCGCCCGTTTCGAGGCACGTTTGCACTCGTCCTCAGGGCGGGCTTGAGTCGACATTCGGCGCATGCTGGTCGCGTTCAACAAACCGTACGGCGTGCTCTCCCAGTTCACCTCGGACGGCTCCCCGAACCGGCCGCTCGCCGGCTATGGATTTCCCCCACGGGTGTATGCGCTCGGACGGCTCGACGCCGATTCCGAGGGCCTGCTGCTGCTCAGTGACGAACCGGGGCTGAATCACAGACTGCTCGATCCCGAACGGGGGCATCCGCGCACCTACTGGGCGCAGGTGGAACGCATTCCCACCATCGAATCCTTGACTCGCCTCGCACGGGGCGTCGCACTGCAGGACTATCGCACCCGCCCTTGTCGGGTCACTCTGCTCGACCCCCAGCCCGCGGTTCCGCCGCGGGATCCGCCCATCCGCTTTCGAAAAAACGTTCCCGAATCCTGGGTTGAACTCGAATTGCACGAGGGCAAGAACCGCCAGGTGCGACGCATGACCGCCGCCATCGGGCATCCGACGCTGCGACTGATCCGCATTCGCATCGGCACCTTTGCCCTCGGCGATCTCGCCCCCGGCGCCTGGCGCGACCTCACCCCCGCCGAACGCCGGCAAGTGCTGGGGTGAGGAAGTCCAAAGTCCAACGTCCAAAGTCCAAGGTCGATGTCCCGCAACAGCTCTAGCCTGGGGCGCGAGTCCCAGGAAACGTCCCCGATTGAGGATTGAGGGCTGAAGGCCCGCAATACTCCCGTCTCCGAGCTCGG
>JANXMD010000230.1 GCA_025354845.1 Verrucomicrobiota bacterium
CAGCAAAACGCCGTCCAGGCTGGTCAAGGCCGGGTTGAGCGCGTCCACCGTGATGTTTGTCAACCCGGTGCAGCCCGAGAATGCCAAACTTCCGATTCCAGTCACACTGTCGCCGAGCATGACTCTCCGTAGCCCGGTGCAGCCAGAGAAAGCCCCGTCTCCGATAAGAGTCACGCTATTGGGAATCGTTACACTCTTCAGCCCGATGCAGCCCGAGAATGCCCCGTCTCCGAGGCTGGTCACGCTATTGGGAAAGGCCACGTTAACCAGATCGAGGCAGCCGGCGAACGTATAGTTGCCAATGCTGGTTGCACTGTTGCCGATCGTCACACTCGCCAGCCCGGTGCAGTACTGGAACGCCAAGTCGCCAATGTTGGTCACGCTGTTGCCGATCGTCACTGTTGTCAGTCCGCTGCAGGCGTAGAACGCGTGGTCCCCGATGCTGGTGACGTTGCTGGGCACCAAGTAGCCCCCACGCCTACCTTCCGGATAGTAAATCAGCGTGTCTGTGGTCTTGTTGAACACGACACCGCCCTGGCTGGTGTAGGCCGGGTTAAGTGGATTCACCGTGATGCTCGCTAGGCTTTGACAGCCCCCGAACGCGGACTGCGTTACGTTCGTCACACCACTGCCGATCGTCGCTCTCGTAAGGTCAACACAGGCCACAAACGTATAGGTACCAATGCGGGTCACACTGTCGGGGATCGTGACGCTGGTCAGACCACCGCGGGATTGGAACGCATAATCCCCAATGCTGGTGACCGGCCGTCCCGTTATCTCACTCGGCATCACCACCGCACCGACTGGACCGGTGTACCCCGTGATGGCGATGGTGCCATCGTCATTCGTGGAATAGTTGAATCCTGCTTGCGTCGCCAGAGGCAGCGTCAATAACAGCACCAGCAGCAACGGTCTGAGGAAAGTATTCATTAGAACTCAATCCGTTCGTTTTGGCCGGGCAAATATCTTTAATTCGCAATGACTCCGATTTGATTTCTGTTCTGACAAGAGGTCAACGAGTCGCCCGGTCCTGGAGCCAAAGGAGATCAAGGTTGTTGGGCGAGGGCGCTGGTGGCCAGGTGAGAGGGATTGATGGTGGCTTCGTCCTCGGGTCGGTCCAATGTTTGCCTTCGGAATGTCCGTCGGAGAAAGAGAGATTGGCGCCGCCGTTGTGGTGCATGGCTGGGTAATCCCAGAACTGCCGCCCTGCCGGGTTGCTTTGATAGCCAATCATGTCGGTGGCGAACCCGGCGGTGGGATTGCTGGCATCATCGCGCTGGTCTATTAAGAGGAACGTTCCACTTGGGCCGGGATCGATCATGGCACCCAGTTTATGGAATATGTGCCCGCTCACCGTCACATCGGTGAGTTTGTCTCCGGGAGTACCAACATACTCATTCATCGCCATGGTTCGAACGCGTGGGAGCAACTTCCCGCCTACTTTGACGACAGAACGATCCGCCGGGCACCGCCATATAGCGGTGGATGAACCACAATATTTCCAAAGCGGGCTTATCTTGATGTCTTCGTCGACAGACCAATTGGAGCGATTGGAAGGAAGGAAATCCAACCCGCCTTGCACCCACGCCGGAGCATTGGTGTCCCTGGGCCAGATGACCGCGTACGGAACCTTGTCGTCGTTGTCGGTGACATAAAGCATCCACGCCAGAGTGAGCTGGCGCTGATTGTTCAGGCATTGGAGGCTTGTCGCCCTGCCTTTGGCCTTGGCCAGCGCAGGCAGCAGCATTCCGGCGAGGATCGCGATGATGGCGATGACGACGAGCAGCTCGATCAGGGTGAAACCTCCGGGCGCGGGCCGGCGAAGGGGAAACGTTTTCATCTTCGGAATCTTCAAGTCTTGGGTTGGGAATATTGATCCGGCGTCCATTGCCAAAGGAAACCGCATCCACTCCTTACTGGGAGGAAACCTGGCGGAAGTTGCGCGGGAGATTTGAGAAATCCGGTTTGGCGAGCGAGGAACCGCTATCTGGCCGGACTCGGACTGCCATTCGCTTGAAGCTCCTCAAGCGCGGGAGCGTTCCAGAGGCGGATGGCGCCGTCCTGGCAGGCGGCGGCCAGCCATCGGCCGTCCGGGGAAAAGGCGACGGAATTGACGTTCAGCTTCCGATCGCGCAGGACGAACAATTCCAGCTGAGTCTCCACATTCCAAAAGCGCACGGTCGCATCGCGTCCACTGGTCGCGATCGTGCGGCCGTCCGGTGAAAACGCGGCGCAGGACACCTCTCCGTTGTGTCCCCGCAATAATCCAAGCCTCCGCTGGCTCGCGACATCCCAGAGACCGAGTTTCCCGTCCCACCCCGCGCTGGCCAGGGTTTTTCCATCGGGCGAAAACGTCAGCGAAGCAACCCAATTATCATGGCCTTTGAGCGTGGCGAGCCGGCGGGGTTTCCGCACATGCCAGAGGTCGATGGCACCGCCGGATTCGGTGGACGAACTGGCTGCAAAATTGCCGTCGGGTGAAACAGCCAGTGCCGAGAGGTGGCTCGATTGCTCCCCAATCACGATTTCCGGTGCCGTGGGCGAATCACGACGTACAATGAGGTAACCTCCTTCTGGCTTTCTGAGGGCGTGCAGAAGCGTTCGTCCGTCCTCGGAGAATGCGGGGAAGCTTCCGGTTGCAACGTGGGTGATGAGTTGGAGGTCCGGCACCGAGTAAAATCTGAGGGACTGCCAGAGACCCGCACCCACTATCTTTCCATCCCGCGAGAAGCTGATCTCGCTTTGGAGATCGCCGCTGCCATTGGCCATGGACGCTCTTTCGGTCCAAGCCGTTCCATTGAACTCCCAAAGCTTAAGAGTGAAGGGATCGAGTCCATTGGTGAATGAATCAGGACTCTTCGCGCTGCTGGCCAGATACCGCGAATCTGGCGAGAAGCGGACGCCAAACGCCGCGGTTCCGTGCTGCATCACCGGCTCAATTCGCGGCTTCATTGAAGCGTCCCAAAGGCGAACCGTTTTGTCGCCCCCGGCAGACACGAACTTTCTTCCATTGTGTGCGAAGGCCAGACCCAGGATAGACTCTTCATGACCCACGAGCGTCACCGGCTCGTGCTGGCCAGCCGTGTCCCACAGGATGATTTCGCCGCTACGCAAGCCGGATGCCAGCACGCGGTTGTCGGAAGAGAACGCGAAACTACCATAATCGATGCCGCGCGCACCAAGGGCCGGCGACGGTTGCCCCGTTTGGAGATTCCACAGGCGAACCGACGGATTGTCCGGAGCTGAGGCCACCAGCCACTTTCCGTCGGGCGAAATGACCCCGGGTGCGCTGCTCCCTTGGAAGCACGGGAATTTGCGGGGTTTTTCCGGGTTGGAGATGTCCCAGCAGTGAAGGGAATCCGAAAAACCACCGACGATGAGGTGGTTCCCGTCGGCCGAAAACGTCGCACCATACACCAGGGAAATTTCCGCCGACCACCGGTTCAAGGGTGTCGGCATACGATTCGATAAACTCCACAAACCCACCTCGATAGCGGAAGCTCCGGCAAGGATCCGACCGTCCCGCGAGAACGCCAGTCCGTTGACGTTGCCACGGAGGGAACCCACCGGCGTCCTTTGTCGCGAAGCGAGATCCCACAGATGAATTTGACCATCGGCACCGCCGGTCGCCAGGGTGAGTCCATCCGGTGAAAGGGCGAGACTATGCCCCGCCATCGCCCGGGTGTTCATCAGCAGGTTTGTGTGGGCCTGCCAGCCCCCGACCTCCTTCCGGCTCACGGCATCCCACAACTTGACAAACCCGTCCTCGCCGATCGCGATGATGGTTTGGTCGTCCGGCGAGAAAGTGACTGCGGAGATCCCGGCCTCGTGGCGGCCTATCATGGCAAGTTCGTCACTGTGGCACTGGCTCATCAAGTGCCGCCATTCCCAACCACGCATGGAGGTTTGGATGGGTGAGGCCACGATGCTTTGGAGCCGCAGTCGTGCTCCGACCTGGTCATGTCCTTCCAACGCCTGGCTGGCCAGCTGCACATTGGCCACGTAGAGATTTTTCTCGCTCCGCTCCTGGGTCCGTTGGAATTGCACGGCTGCTATCGGTGAGCCGATGGCCACGATCAGCAGGAGCAGTAAAGCGGTCGCCAGGGCCCCCGCCAGCGCTGGTTTGCGCCGCACCCAT
>JANXMD010000604.1 GCA_025354845.1 Verrucomicrobiota bacterium
CTCCAGACTCCGGCACTGCTCAAGGGGACCCAATTTACTCAGACAGGGCTCTCCAATGGGGTGCCGTACTACTATCAGGTCCGGGCCGTTGACTTCGCGGGAAACCAAACCGACGACAACAACCACTCCATCTGTGCAAACAACCCGATCGTGATCGCGGCAGCATACGATCACCTGCCGGTCCCGCGCCTCCACATCGACCTGATCGACGGGGATGCCCACATTTCGATAAACGGAGGGATTGGTTGGAACTACACTCTCCAGTATTCGGTGGATCTCGAAAATTGGGGCGACTACACGGATCTCCGGACCGATGTCAACGGCCGGGCTGAGTATGTCGATACCTATGAGCCCCGGTACGTCCCATCGACATTCTGGCGCGCCGTTCTAATACTGCCACCGTGATGGCCAACGCCTCTGAAGCGTCAGCAATCGAGCCTGCACTCAATTGAATTCACCCGGGAAGAAGAGTGCGCGGGACAGGGGATGCCCGAAAGCGGGAATAGGAGTGCCCCCGCCTGCGAAGCTCGAAGAGAGTAAAATCGGGCGACACTTACGACGCAAATGAGGATGACCTCGGATCCGTCGCCACGCAAAACCCCATGAAGAAGGCCGCCGTCCTCCTGATCACCCTATTGATTCTGACATCGTTGATCCTGGTAATTAACGACCGACGAGTACGAAACCTAGGAGCGGAACGAGCCATAATGGCTCGGTTATTAAATGAGAATAGCGTATTGTGGCGAACCAACAAGACTCAATGGGCTCAGCGCGCATCGGAGTTTGCCACTGCGGTGAAGTTTCCTAACACAGGCCTCGTGAACGAATTCGGTCAACGGGTCGAATATGTGCATTCTCTTTTGGGGTTTGAATGGGTGAAGACCCTGGAAATAAGCCATCCTTTGAGTGACGAATCAGTTTGGTGGTTTTACGAAGGAGGTAGAATGGGGCGCACTAACCGAGTGTGGTACCAATGGAATGACTTGGTCCCCCGTGGAACAAATGGTCGGTGAATCGACCGGATGACGACGTCCAGGGAATCACTGAGCGGAGAATTAGGGAGATTATTGGGGAATCATACGGGACGACCCTCGATCGAGGCGGCGGCGCATGCGATTGTTGTCCTGCACTGAGCCGGAGGTTCTTTGTTGAAGGCGTTAACGCTTTGGGGCCGCAAGGGTCCTCACTTTTGACACAAGGTAGTGGGGCTTCCGAGCCTGGGGCGCGCCTTCAGCGCTTTTGTCCGGTGGTGGGGAGATTCCTGGGGTTTGCACCCCAGGCTAGAGTTGTGGAGGGTCTTTGGCCCAGGGAGGGGATGGGAGTCGAATGGCCCGAGTTGAGAGTCGAAAGTCCATCTGTACCTAGCGGCTTGGCGTTCTTTGCGTGACGGTCTCGGGCGGGGAACGGGGAGGTCTCACGCGGAGGACGCCAAGGCGCAAAGAAGGAGGGAGGAGGGCTTTGGCCGGTGAGTGAGACGTAGCGGGGGCGATCTCACTCCGGGTGGGTGACTGTTGTCTTGGGGGGGATCCGCCTCCTTCCGTCGTCGGCTACGGTGGTTGAGAATCCGGCAGGCCGGGCCGTTTGGGCGTTACGTAGAATAGGCCTAAAAACGCAAAAACTCTCCGGAATCTCGTGATTCCGAAGAGGTTAAAGTGGTGGTAGGAACTGGATTCGAACCAGTGAAGGCGTAAGCCAGCAGATTTACAGTCTGCCCCCGTTGGCCACTTGGGTATCCTACCACAGCCGATCCGCCGCGGTCAGCGACGGGCGCAAATGAATGCAAACGCAGGGCCTCGGGCTCAAGTTGATTTTTCCTGAATCCGCAGCCCACCTCCCGTTAGCCTCCGCCGTCGTGACCGACTTTTTGCCCCCCAGCGACCCTCCAGACCCCACGGTGGAGGCCTATTTGCGGCACCTTTCGTCGGAGCGGGCCCTGTCGGACTACACGGTCCGGAACTACCGTCAGGCACTCGCGGAATTCGCCGAGTGGCGCGCGTCCCGAGGCCAGTCAGCCCGGGAATGGAACGGCTTGGAGCGCGATGAATTCCGACAATACCTCCGCCACCTGGCCCGAGAAGGCCTCGGCACCTCGTCGATCCGGGTGCGATTCAGCGCGCTACGAACGTTTCATCGCTACCTGTTGCGGGACGGACTCATCCGCCCCTGGCCAGTTCGCGGGCTGGCCCTCCCACGCAAGGCGCGCACGCTGCCGCGATTTCTCACCGAGGATCAAGTGCGCCTGCTGCTCGCGGCACCGGTGCTGGAACACGGACGCGCCGTGTCGGCCGCGGCGCAAGGGAAGGGGAAGGCGGATCCCCCGGCGCTCGCGCCGTTTCTCCGGGATGCCGCCCTGCTGGAAATTCTCTACTCCTCCGGACTTCGAATCAGCGAAGCCTGTGGACTGTTGGTTGGGGACCTCGACGTTTCGGGCCGGCGGCTGCGGGTGATGGGCAAGGGCCGCAAGGAGCGCTGGGTGCCGGTGGGCGATCCGGCGGTGGAGGCGGTGCGGGCGTATGCGTCGTGCATCGGTCGCGCAGATTCGCTGGGAGTGCCATTGATTCCGTCCGGACCCGAGCCGTTCGAGCCAGTGACGCCCCGGGGGTTTCAGAAACGACTCAAGCGTTACCTCGCCGTGGCCGGGCTCGATCCGGCGCTGACGCCGCACAAACTGCGACACAGTTTCGCCACGCATCTCCTGAATCGCGGAGCGGACCTGCGCGGGGTTCAGGAAATGCTCGGACACGCACGATTGGCTAGCACCGAAGTGTACACCCATCTCACCCTGGATCGGCTCAAGCGGGTGTATGACGATGCGCATCCGCGGGCGCGCGACGCCGACGCATAACGCCAAATCCGCAAGGTCAGTCCGTGGAGGGGCCGTTTCCTCGGCGGTTCCCAGCGGAGTGGAGAGTGCGAACCTCTCCCGATCTTGGCGCCAACATGGGGGGAGTTTGTGACAAACAGGGGGCTGGCGCGGAGGCTTCTCTTGTGGCATATTCTGATGCACAAGCCGATCGTAATGCTGGCTTGCGAGTCTTGGTGCCGGCGGTGGACGATCCTGGCCCAGATTGTGTTTCACCGTTCGCTTCGTCTGATCGATCACGTTTCCCTCAATGTCTGCACCAGCGGCCTTCCGCCCGGTTTCCGGGCTTCGAACCTCGTTCATTTCGCTCATCCAGTGGATTGACTCCGATTTTGGAGCCAAGGATCTGGATCAGCTCAAGTCCAAGCCTAATCGGATCGAATGGGTTCGAACCATCCCGTTCGTCATCCTCCATACGGGATGCCTCGGCGTGCTGTGGACTGGCTGGAGCCCGTTCGCAGTAGGCTTGGCGGTGTTCCTCTATTTCTTCCGCATGTTCGCGGTGACCGGTTTTTTCCACCGGTATTTCTCTCATCGCACCTTTTCGACCTCCCGGGCTTGGCAGTTCGTGATGGCGCTGTGGGGTGGCATCTGTGTCCAGCGTGGGGCCCTCTGGTGGGCGGCGACACACCGGCATCACCACCAGTACTCAGATGAAGAGGAGGACAAGCATTCGCCGCGTCAACA
Source organism: Verrucomicrobiota bacterium (assembly GCA_025354845.1). GTDB lineage: Bacteria > Verrucomicrobiota > Verrucomicrobiia > Limisphaerales > UBA9464 > CAIVQB01. Next base: position 3,551 of record JANXMD010000604.1, read on the forward strand.
GGGCTTCCTGTGGGCGCACATCGGCTGGATCACCAACGCGCGCAACTTCCCGACCGATTACCGCCGCGTGAAGGACCTTGCCCGGTATCCCGAACTGGTTTTCCTGAACCGCTACGACACTTTGGTTCCCATACTGTTTGCGGCCGGCTTGTTCGGCCTGGGCAAGCTCCTGGAACATGTCGCTCCGGGATGGCACACGACCGGTGGGCAGATGCTCGTGTGGGGTTTCTTCATCAGCACCACATTCCTCTTCCACGGCACCGCCTGCATCAACTCGCTGTCGCATGTGTTTGGACGCACTCGATACCAGACTGGGGATGACTCCCGGAATAGCTTCCTGCTCTCACTGGTGACCCTGGGCGAGGGCTGGCACAACAATCACCACAAGTACATGGGGACCGTTCGCCAGGGCTTCTACTGGTGGGAGCTCGACATCACTTACTACCTGCTGCGTCTGATGTCGTGGACCGGGCTGATCTGGGATCTGCGCCCGGTGCCGTCCGAGGCCTACAATCGCGCGAAGCACCTGCCTCCCCGCAAGCCAGGGCCCTGACGGGTTGGACTTTCGACCTTGGACTCGTCCCCCACTCGTTCAGGCAGTCGCTAAAATCGTGAACCGGTGGTACGATCCAGCGCATGTCGCGTCCTCGGATGGCCATCGTCGGCACCGGTATCGCCGGTCTCGGCTGCGCCTATTTCCTGCACGATCGGTTTGAGCTTACCCTGTTTGAGCAGGCGGATTACGTCGGCGGGCACACCCACACGATCGATGTCGGCAGCGGTCCGGGTGCGGTCGCGTTTGACACCGGGTTCATGGTGTTCAATCGGGTGACGTATCCCCACCTGTGCCGCCTGTTCGCGGAACTCGAGGTGCCGGTGAAGCCCACCGACATGAGTTTTAGCGTGCAGCACCTCCCGCGCGGACTGGAGTTCTGCGGGTCCAGCCTCAACCATCTGTTTGCGCAACGGAGGAATCTACTGCGTCCCCGATTTTATCGAATGCTGCTGTCGGTGAATCGCTTCAACACCGAGGCGGTTTCAGCCTTGAGCGATCCGCGCTGGGCGTCGATGTCTCTGGGCGAGTACGTGCGGGAACGCGGGTACGGGCAGGACTTTTTGGAATGGTACCTGGTTCCCATGAGCAGTGCGGTGTGGAGCACGCCGCCGGATGGGATGCTCGAGTTCCCGGCGATGACCCTAATTCGATTCTTCCACAACCACGGCTTCCTGGGTCTCCGCACGCAACATCCCTGGTGGACCGTGGATGGCGGCGCGCGGGAATACGTCCGGCGGCTGCGTCGGCTGTTGGGGGATCGGATCCGCCTGAGTGCCCCGGTGTCCTCGGTCGCGCGCTTGGCCGCGGGCGGGGTCGAGATCCAGGTTCCGGGCGCGGCGCCGGAGCGGTTTGATCGGGTGATCCTGGCGACGCATGCCGATCAGGCCCTGCGCCAGCTCGGCGAGGGTGCCGACGCGCTCGAGCGACGGTTGCTCTCCGAATTCCGCTACCAACCCAACGTGGCCACGGTGCACTCCGACGAAGGCGTAATGCCGCGGACCCGTTTGGCCTGGTCGGCCTGGAACTATCGAATTGGCGTCCCGAGTGAGGATGGGGTGGCGCGGCCCCAGACGATTTATTGGATGAATCGTCTCCAGGGACTCCGTGGAGACCGCAATTTCTTCGTGTCGATCAATGCCGGGGATTCGGTGGATCGCTCCCAGGTGCATCGGGAAATCGCCTATGAGCATCCATTGTTCAGCCTGGGGACGGCCCGGGCGCAGGCGGAACTGCCTGGCTTGAATCGTCGCCAGCCCGGGCAGGCCGTCAGCTTTGCCGGGAGCTATTTCCGCTATGGATTCCATGAGGACGCGTTCGTCTCGGCGCTGGAATGTGCCCGGGCGGTATCGGGGGAGCATTTTTGGCCGGAACTTCCAGGATGGGGCTGAATTTTAGTGAAACTGAGGCCGTCGGGTGAGGGTCATTCCCTCTAGAATAAACTCGGGTTTGACCCGTCCTCACAAAACGAACACGATTGATTGATCATGAAGTTGAGCCCGTTGCTGGCGGCTGCCGTGGTTTCGGCGGCCCCATTTTTTGCCGTTTCTGAAGTCAGCCAGAAGCCCGTTTCCCTGGAGGACTGCGTCCAGCTGGCGTTGCAGCACAATTTCGACATCAAGCTGCAGCGGTTCGGGCCCCGGCTGACCGATCTGGACCTGAGCACTGCCTACGCGCCCTACGATCCGACCTTCTTTACCAGCGCGGGGCAACGGTATGGCCGCAGCGAATCGCTGGCCGTCCCTTCGGCCACCTTCAATCCGCCCTCGAACGAGAACTGGGGTGACACCTACAGCACCGGCCTCGGCGGCTACCTGCCGACCGGTCTCCGGTATGACTTTTACGGGGATGTCCGCCGGAACCAGACCACGATTCTGCCGAGCGGGCAGACGGGGTCGTTTGATTATTCCCCGGACGCGGGCATCAGCCTGACGCAGCCGTTGCTGAAAAATGCGTGGATTGATTCCACCCGCTGGACCATCGCCCTCAACCGACTGACCCTGAAGAGCAATTACGAGTCGGTTCGCGGGCAGGTCATCGACACGCTTCGAGATGTCGAAGTGGCCTATTACAATCTCATCAGTGCGGCTGAAAACGTGCAGGTCCAGGTGAAGGCGGTTGAAGTGGCTGAGCGGTTCCTGTTTGAAACACGCAAGCGGGTGGAGGTTGGCGCCATGGCACCGCTTGAAGCGAAGTCAGCGGAGGCTGAGGTGGCACGCCGCCAGTCCGATCTGGTGACCGGCCGGCAAAACCTGGCGGACAACGAGCGCGCGCTGAAGCGGCTCCTCGACGAGGATTTTTCCAATTCGGCCGATACGATGCTCACGCCGTCGGCGAAGCTGGGCATTCCCAAGGTTTTGGTGAATCGCAAGGACAGCTGGGGTCGTGCGTTCGAGCGGCGTCCGGACTACCGGCAGCAGAAGATCACCCTGGAGCAGCAGAAGGTCACCCTGCGCTATAACCGCAACCAGCTCTTTCCGCAGCTCGATCTATCCGGCAGCTACGGGGTTACGGGCCGTAGCACCGAAGTGGGGCCGGCCATCAATGAGCTCGGAAATCGGAGCAATCCGAACTACGCGTGGGGCATCAAACTTACCATCCCGCTGGACAACCTCGCGGCTCGGAACGGTTACAAGAAGGCCAAGCTCCAGCAGGAGCAGTTGTTGCTGAAGTTCAAGCAGACTGAGCAGTCGATCATGATTCAGATCGACGTCGATGTCCGAGCCGTGGAGAGCGCCGCGGAGAAGATCAAGGCCACTCGGCAGGCCCGTGAGTACGCCGAGGCGGCGCTCGATGCCGAGCAAAAGAAGCTCGAGAGCGGCAAGAGCACGAACTACCAAGTCTTGCAGTTCCAGCGCGACTTGACCACGGCTCAAACCTCGGAGATCAGCGCGTTGGCCGACTACAATCGTGCACTGGCCCAGCTGTCGCATGACGAGGGTTCCAGCCTCGAGCGGCATTCCATCAAGGTGGATTTGCGGTAAGAGGGAGGGTTGAACGGTTGAAGGGCTAAAAAGTTGAAAAGAAAAGGGACGGAGCGCAGATGCGTTCCGTCCCTTTCCGTTTTTGGGAGTCGTTGGTGAAAAATTGGGAGGCTCGATGACTCGAACTAGGCCTGGGCGCCGACTTGGCGCTGGATCGAGCTGCAGATTTCGGCGCACCAGCGTTCCATGACCGATTGATCGGGGCCCTCGATGAGGAGTCGGGCCTTAGGCTCGGTTCCCGAATAGCGGAGCAGGACGCGGCCGCCATGGGGCTTCACGTCGGCTTCGGCGCGGCGGATCAGGTCCTGCACCTCGTCGAGTTCCTCAAAAGGAGTTTTCACCCGCACCTTGACGTTCCGGACCAACTGGGGAAAGCGCGTCCAGCAGCGGCTCAGCTTCGATAGAGGCTGCTTGCGGGTCTTCATGGCGCTGAGGATCTGCAGCGCCGCCACCAATCCGTCACCGGTAGTGCTATGGTCGCGGAAGATGAGGTGACCGCTCTGTTCGCCGCCGAAGTTGAAATCGTGCTCGAGCATGGCGTCAATCACGTTCCGGTCGCCGACGGGGGTGACCAGCACCTGGCCGCCAGCCGCCTCCACTGCGGGGCGCAGACCCGCATTGCTCATCACGGTGGTGACCAGGGTTCGATTGCGCAGGGTGCCGTCGGCAAGCATCTGGAGCGACGTGATGGCCATGATGTCGTCGCCGTCGATGAGCTGCCCATTTTCATCGCAGAGCAGCACGCGGTCGGCGTCGCCGTCGTGCGCGATGCCGATGTCGGCCCGGTACTCCCGCACCTTTTGGCAGAGGTTTTCGGGGTGCATCGACCCGCATTCGTGATTGATGTTCGTGCCGTTGGGTTGGGCGCCGAAGACAATGAGTTCCGCACCGAGTTCCTGCAGCACGGCGGGCGTGGTCTTGTAGGCCGCGCCGTGGCCGCAATCGACGACGATTCGCAAGCCCTCGAGGGTCATGCCACGGGGGAAGCTGGCCTTGGCGTGTTCCACGTAGCGCCCGATGGCATCCTCGATGCGGTAGGCCTTGCCGATCTCGTTGGCGGTGGGCCGGATGTTCTCGATCTCGCCGCCGAAGACCAGGTCCTCGATCTGCTTTTCGACGATGTCATCGAGCTTGAAGCCGTCGGGTCGGAAGAACTTGATGCCGTTGTCGTCGTAGGGATTGTGCGAGGCGGTGATGACGATGCCGGCGTCGGCCCGGAGCGAGCGGGTGACGTAGGCCACGCCCGGGGTGGGAAGCGGTCCGATAAACACCACGTCGACCCCCATGGACAGCACGCCGGAGGAGATGGCGTTTTCGAGCATGTAGCCGGAGAGCCGGGTGTCCTTGCCGATGACGATCCGGTAACGGACGCGGTTCCGGGCCTGGCCCTCGAGGTTCTTGAAAACATGGGCTGCGGCGCGGCCCAGCCGGAGCGCGGTTTCCGCCGTAACGGGTTCGATGTTGGCGCGACCACGGACGCCGTCGGTACCGAAAATGCGTTTTGGCTTGGACATGATTCGTTGCAATGAAACGGACTCGAGCAGGAGAACCCCTGCCGACGCCAGACTGGGATGAAAGGCGCCGGAAAGGAAACGTTGAAATGGGGAGGCTTTGTCTGCCGGCCGCGAAGGATCAACGGGCCGTCGCCGGCCCGCTGGCTCGCGGCTCCACCAGCACTTCCTCGGGCTGGAGGGACACCACCTGCAGTCCCTGCGGCGCATTGACGTGAAGCCGGCGTTTGATGCGAATGGGAGAGTTCTCCGTGAGATTCACGTAGACTTCCAGCTCCGCGGCGTGCACCCGCTCAAGCAGGTTGGGATCTCCGCGGAGGGTGAGCTGTACGGAGGTTGGACTGACCTCGTAGCGGGTGAGGTCGGAGGCGGTCGTCAGGACCGTAATCGGAAGATTTTGGAACGAACGGAGGTTGCCGGCGGCTTCCTCGCTGCGCGGGTCCTGGCCGAGGCCGAAGTGCACGGTCGACCAGATCAGCGCCGCCAACAGCAGCGAAAAGAACTTCTGCCAGGGATTGTGAGTGGCGAGCTCGCGCAGCATGGATCAGGCGTGGCCCGGCGGGCGGGTTGAAAAGGTTGAGGTCCCCACGCCGCGTTGTGCGAGGGCTCGAAGACGCGGCCAGCGACCCCGGCTGTCGCTCCGGCGAACGATCACCGACGTCAGGTAGGCGCGCAGTTCCTCGATTGAAATGCCCTTCACCAAGGCGCCGCGATGGGCATACGAAATGGCCCCGGTCTCCTCGGAGACCACCACCACGATGGCGTCGGTCTCCTCACTGAGTCCGATGGCAGCGCGGTGACGGGTGCCGACCGACTTGGGCAGGTCCTGGCGCTGGGTCAGGGGGAAGATGCAGGCCGCCTTGAGGATGCGCCCGTCGTGGACGATCACGCCGCCGTCGTGGATCGCGTTGTTCGGAAAGAAGATGGTTTCCATCATCTCCGGCGTGAGCTCGCAGTTCACCGGGATGCCACCCTCCACGACCTCGGACAACTGCTGGTTCTGCTCCAGGGCAATTAGGGCCCCAATTCGAATCGGTGCCAACCGGTCGACGGTTTCGATGATCTCCTCCACGTATTCGCGCTGCTCGCGGGTGCTGTTGAAGAGGGGCAGGTTGCCCAGTTCGGCGAGAATGCGCCGCAATTCCGGCTGGAAAATCACCACCACGGCGATCGCCAGCACGCCGAAGAACTGGTTGAGAAGCACATTGACCACCTTGAGGTCGAGGACCCGGGTGAGCAGCGTGAGCGACAGCAGGAGGGCAAGGAAGCCCGTAACGACTGGAGCGCCCCGAGTGCCGCGCACGAACATGAACGCGGTGTAGATGCCGACCGCGATCAGAGTGATCTCGAGAGCCGGGCGCCAACCCTGCTGAAGGAATGGCAAAAAGTGGATCACGGAAGGAAAGGGGAAGGGGTGCGGGCCATCAGCGCCTCGGTCATTCGGAGGCCCTGCACGGTGGCGGCGACATCGTGGGTGCGGAAGAGGACGGCACCCTCGCGGCGCGACCAGTCGGTGCAGGCGAGCCCAGCGGCCAAACGCTGCGACGGATCGACGCCCAGCAGAGCCCCGAGAAATGATTTTCTTGAGACTCCGATCAGGAGCGGACGGGAAAACTCGTGGAAACGACGAAGACCCGCCAGCAGATCGAGGTTGTGCTCGAGGGTCTTGCCAAAGCCGATACCCGGGTCCAGCGCGACCTGCTCGGCGG